>NZGY01000141.1 GCA_002689605.1 Filomicrobium sp. | reverse complement strand
AGGATCAAACGTCAAACATTCGAAACACCACGCTTGCAACATCGCAAAGCCGTAGCATAAAAATGAAACCGATGAGCCGAACATTCGCTTAGCTCAAATGCTCAACTGTTCCAGATCATACGACTGCGGACACCTACGCGTTCGATGCGCGGCGGATCGAATAACTATAGAAAAGGAGCCGCCATCGTCGACAAGATTGGCGGCGGCGGGTTCTGGATGTCCGGGACTGTGCGACGTGCGGGAGATGGTGCCCCACTTGTGGGTCAACGTATCCAAATCTGGGCTCATACTACCGAAGGATACGAGAGCGACCCGCAAAGCCCTGGAGCGACACTCACAGATGAAAAGGGTGTGTTTCGGCTTGAGATGCCACAAATCGTTCCCGCCTTTGGCCAACCACATGGTCATCTGGCCTACGACAGTGGCGATTTCAAAACAGTCTTCCTGAGACCGGTCATGCCCAGCGCGAAGGATAAGACCCTTGAGGCTCACTTCGTACTCGAACCCGCTTAACTGAGACGCGCAAAGAGCGGATGACGATGGTTCGGGCAATAGCGGTTTGGGCTGCTCTTATCCTGGTGATTGGCATCACAATCGCTGCCGCCGCCTTCAGCCCGCAATTGGCTTGGCGTCAGCCTCCTTACATTATTGTAGGATTTGCCGGCATCGTGGCGCTCGCGATACTGTTGGTGCAGCCCCTACTCATTGGGGGCTATCTTCAAGGATTGGGCATAGTCCAAAGCAGGCGAACACATCGCTGGCTCGGCGGGTTGCTTGTCGTTGCAATTCTCATCCACGTCGGCGGCTTATAGATTACGAGCGCTCCGGATGACGTTGACGCTTTATTGTTTCGCTCGCCAACGCCGTTTTCAATCTGGGGCGTCGTGGCGATGTGGGCGGTTTTCGTTACCGCCGTCATAGCCGCCTGCCGTCATCGATTCCGGTTCAGGCCACATACGTGGCGCATTATTCACGCATCGCTTGCCGTCGTGATCGTGGTGGGCACAGTTGTTCATGCCGTCTTGATCCAAGTCACCATGGAGACGTTCTCTAAATTCGCTTTGTGCGGCCTGGCCATTGTAGCTGGCATGAAAGTCATGATTGACCTCAGGATCTGGAGACGCCGGTCCAGATAATCCAATGATCCTTTGGGACTTGGTGGGGGACTCGGTGGATAGGTCAGCGTCATCGTCTCGCGTGGTTCTCTGTCGTACATCGCAGGGCAGTCTTTGTCCTAAAATGGCTGTGTCGTTAAGAGCTTATCAAGTTCTCTTGCCTAATCTGTAAGCAATGCTCGGCTCAGGAAGCCTTTCGGCGCTTTCTGGGAAACATGACGTTGTTCGAGCATATCATCGGCGGCTTTCGTTTCGCTCGCCCATGATGTTGCCAACTCTTCCGGTGGCGAGCTTTCTAACAGAATTACTCTCTTGCTTATAGTGAGCATATGCAGCCACGCAGGTTTTTGTTGCGACTGCTGCAACCAGCTCGGTTTAAGCCTATCGGCTCTCGCCGCCCGCCAATGTCAATTTTTGCAGTGGAATACAGACTGGTCCGCCGCCTCAGAATCACGCGATAGGGTGGCATTAGAGTGCCTATTTAAGAGGTCCGAAAAGATGCTGGCATTGTTCCCGACCGCAGTTTCAGCTGTTTTGCTCGTGGCATGCGGCCTGATAATTGTCGCGCATATGCAAAAGCGCCTGATCGAAACCTGGGTCGCCGCTGGCTCACAATCCGGCACGTTTGCACCAGAGTTCTCTTATCATCTTCGGCAGTGGTCCAAGGAATTTGGCCTCTGGCATGACATTCAACGCGTCGCGATGGTCGTCATTGCAAGCTGCCTTATTACTCTCCTGGCATATGTCTCTGGCATCATAGTCTAATAGCCCCCCATTATACAGGGTAACGTTACATACTTTGAGACGCTGCCTATTCTAACGTTCGCCGAGCCGCGTCAGCAATCATATCCGTTGTAACCCGCAACTGGTTTTCCAGGTTCGGCGCGTACGCAATGAGGACCCAGACGCTGGCGATGCAGACCAGAGGTGGGGATGGGGGGTGACTGAGATGACCTTCAAACTAAGAAATCTGCGGTCAGCGTCTCTGGCCGCCGCACTGATGTGCACAACCGCGCTGAGTTCTCCGACAGGCGTCACTGCTGATGACGTGGTAATCGATAGCAGTAGCAGCACAACCAATCCCGGCCTGACAAACAACCTGGGGCCAGGAGACACGTCGATCATCCTTGATGGTGTCGTGATCGATCCTGACCTTGATCCCAGCAACAACCCTATCAGAAATCCCAGCTTCGACATTGAAGATCTGCCGGGCGTTACAGTGATCAACTATGGCACGATCGCGCCGAACAATACCCTAGATTCCACCGCACATTCGGAGAACGGGATTCTTATCCTAAATTCAGCGGGCACGAGCGTCATCAACTATGGTCAGATCAGCTCGGGAAACGATATGAACGACGTTGGCATTTTCTCGTTCGGCTCTCAAGGCGTAAACGTGATTAACAACGGTGTGATCAAGGCACTCGGCGAGCGAGATTCTGGCATCCGCGTCACCCAATCTGATGACGCGACCATCATCAACAATGGTCTCATTGCAGTAGAGAATGTCGGCCAGCAGCCCAGTACGTCGTCGGGACTCAATGTGTCGATCGGAATCTATGTGAGGAATTCCGACAATGTGACTCTAACGAACAACGGTATCATTGACGTACAGCGCTACGCATCAGTGGGACTCTATAGCTATAATTCCAGCAATCTGGCTCTAACGAACAACGGCAGCATTACTATTCAAGAAACCGCGGCCGTGGAAAATCCAGCTGGCGATCTGGCCCCCGACGGCACCAAATATAAGACAGGTCAAGCGTGGGGTATACGGGCCGATGTATTCAACGCTTCAACCTCAGTCCCTAGCGTTTATATCGTCAACAACGGTACCATCACGTCTTACATTTTGCAAAGCCGTGGGATGTATATTGACAGCGGTAACGGGCCGACTTGGAACAGCACTTTTTCAACGGCGGTGAACAACGGTACGATCCAGATGCTTTCGGATGATCCAAGTAACGGCACCTACGATGTCGACGGAATGAGAGCTGAAGGACACGACACTCCGCTCATCAACAACGGTCTTATCGACATCAGGCCCAAAGGCTTTGATATGCAAAACATCGGCTCAGGTGGCACGGTGCAAAACTTTGGCACCATCCTGGTCTANAATGAGGACTCACATGGCATCCGGAACGNTAGAGAGCCAGGCAATGCCGGCATCGGCGTGAACAGAACCGAAAACTACGGGGCTATCTATNCNTNTGGANCAAACTCCCATGGCNNCTCTGCCNNNANNNNCCCCTGGCATGACGTTGTCAATGCGGGCCGGGTCATCNCCTTTGAAGGGTANGCAATTAACTTNAATCTGTNTGACTTGAAGGANCGACGGGAGTACGGGATCGATTGCATTGACGCTCCTCGATGGTTCGGTCATGTATGGTGACGTCTTTCTGNCGACCAACAACGTGCCTTATACGACNATGCACATGGGCGATGGCCTCAACGCACGGGTGCGCTTCGACACCGCCAATGGCGGCCAGCCTCTTGATACCAACACCANATCGCATCACAACAGCCATGTCTGGGTTGGTGACTCGGTCTATGTCGCCGATCTCGACTCCTATCCGCAGCAGGACCAGGCTTTGTGGCACATGGCAACCATGCTGCAGGGCGTCCTCGACAACGGCGCCAAGCCGCAGCAGGCCAGCCGGGAGCTGAGCTTCGCCAAAAGCGGTCGGAGCCNTTGGGGCCGCGCATTCGGTGGTGGGTTCCTCGGCAAAGGGGAAGATGCTGCGCCAGACTACACTGCCGGCTCAGGCGGCGTGATGGCCGGTACCAACCTGCAACGGTTCCAATATTTCGGCGGCCTCGCGCAAACCAATGTGCGCGGTGATGAAGAGGTTTCATACAAGACCAANTCGATCAGTGGGTTTGCCGGATTTGCAGCTGCGCTCAACCAGACCGTAAAGTTCTCGACCACAGCTGGCGCGGCGATCAACAGCACGGATCGCGATATTGCAGACANCACCGTCGCGTACGGCATCGACTCCGACAGCACCAACTACGCCTCGGTATTCTTCATGCCGACCGTTCGTCTCGCCGGTCCGATCAAAGGCAGCTCTTTGCGCCTCATGTATGCCGGCCTGTGGCAGCAGGGCCATTCCTTCAACTTTTCCGGCGGGACCGACCTTGATGTCGACAATCGCTTCGCCCACTTCGTGNAGGCCCGGTTCGAGATGCAGCATCAGGTGAGCAGAAGCGTGGCCTTCGGCTATNGTCTCGAGGCGAGCTGGTCGGGNGCACGGGACATGAGCTTTGATCTGATGGGCACATCCTTCGACACGCCTTATGACGGTGGCGCAGCCGGNCGCATATTTGCAAAGGTCGACTTTGGTTTCGGCTATGCCGAGATTGGCCGAGACTTGGACGAGCGCACGTCCGTTCAAGTCGGTGCGCGGGTCAAATTCTAGGTGTCCGGGCGGCGGCGCGGCGCTGAGCAGGTGGTGGGCGCGTCCTGACNTTTCCTAGTTCACGGTTTCTGGTTCAAGTTTTCTGGTTCAAGTTTTCTGGCCGCAAACTGAAGCGGTTCAATGCAAGCTGATTTCGNATCAGCCNGCATTCCTTCTTCTGCCTTGCGTCATAGAGGATGATCCGCTCAATCTTGGCGCGGCGTCAGCAGCCTGGCATCAGGCGGTGCCGGATGATCAAGCGCACGCAGGATCGTCGCGTTCATCTGATANACGCCCATCACNGCTGTCAGCTCCATCAATCCTTGCTCTCCGTAGCGCGCTTTAACGGCTGCAAAAGTTGCGTCGCTCACCTGGCGCTNTTCCAGNAGCTCGCGGCCATAACTGATGATCAACGCCTCGTCGGCTGTCAGATCATCCAGTGGTGCCAACGTATCGATCGTGTGAATGGCCTCCTCCCGAACACCGGCCTTGAGACCAAGGCGGACGTGCGCGTTCCAGATGAAGTCGACGTCAGCCGCTCGCACCGACGTGCAGATGGCGAGTTCAATCTCCGCATCCGTCAAACTAGTGCGGTAGCGCAAGTGCTCGACCAAGTCTGACAGCAGCACGCCGGCTGTTCCCGCATAGGTCAGATAGGAGCTCGGCGGTGGCATGCTCCCCCGGGTTGNTTGGATATGTCGGACCGCTGCGCGGGTCTCATCGCTGAACGCGTCCGTGTCGGCCGGGAATGGAAGTCGCGCCATACCTGCTCTCCTTTGCACCTGATAGTATCNCTCGTCTCATCAATCGGTTAAACTGCGGGTTGTCAAACCAGCACGTGATGATCGCACAGCGGGAGCAATTGTAATGTTTGGATGGCGCGCACGCCTCGGGTTTCTGGTTCCTCCGGGATGTCCAACCGTCGAAGGCGAAGTGCCGCCGATGATGCCGCGCGGTGTCACGGCTCATTTCTCCCGGATGGTGGCAGAAGGCAAGACCGGTTCGCTTGAGGGCCAAGAGGAGCGNAACCGCAGCCAGATTGCAAACCTCGATCAAAGTGTGCGCCTCCTAGCTATGGTCAAGCCGAATGTCATCGCTCTTGCCCATACAGCAACCAGTTACACGCTTGGGCGCGACGGCGAGGAAGAACTCATGAAGCGCCTGCAGGCGGAGTATAAGATACCTTTCATTACGGCGTTCGGAAGCGTTGTTGATGCACTGGCGCATCTCGGCGTCAATCGGATTGCTCTAGGTGCCCCGTATGCGGAGGAGATGACCCTCAAAGGCAAGACCCACCTCGAAACCTACGGAGTGGATGTCNTCAGCCATGNCCGCCTGGAGAATGTGACGAATATTTACGACGAGACAGCGGAGCGCGCTTACACGTTAGCTCGCAAGGTTGATGTGCCGGAGGCCGAAGCAGTTTTCCTGAGCGGTGTCGGCCTGTCCACAATGTCGGTGCTCGAATTGCTCGAANAGGATTTGGGCAAGCCGGTGATCTCAAGCATGGCAGCANTGACCTGGGCTTCCTTACGTGCNGCCAACATAAAANAGCCGATTGCAGGTTATGGGCGCCTCTTGACGATTTAAATTAGCCTAGGTTGCCCCAGCTACATCTTATCGATTACCCGACGGGAAAAATCCTCGATCAATCGGTAACGCTGATCTTCNGGCGCAATAAAGCTGATGGCATTCAATCCCTGCTTCTCAAGATCGCGCAACTGCTCGACGATCTCTTCCGGCTGCCCCGCAATGCAGAACGCTTTGATGAGATCGGGTATCACGAAGCGCGCCTCTTCCGGATCAAGATGACTGTAGTGGCTGGCGTGCAATTGCTGGTGACGTGTCTCGGCGGCCCGCGCTTCATGAAACGCCATGTATTCGTCCCAGATCGGCTGCACATAGTGCGGCGGCTTACAACCTGTTTCCCTCACCAGTTCAACCGCGAAGTGGGCGTTGACCATGATCGATTAGCCGCACTGCGCGATGACGTGGTCGTCTGTCAGTTTATCGCCGGGATCGAGCATGAGAAGGTTGACGAGCGCTGACGTATAAAAGTTGTCAAGCTTGCGGCCGGTGCGATCCGCTCCGCGTTGCACATTGGCCAGGGCCTGCGGAATAGTGCCACCGCGTGGCATACCAGTGACGAGACAGTCACCCAGGTCGCCGGCCAACGCCTGTGCTTTCGGTCCGAAGCCACCAACGTGGATTGGGATATAGTTCTCGACGTCTGTATATCTGTACTGCAGGTTTTGAAAGCGGATGGAATGCGTGACGCCGTTCAACGTATAGTCCACTTCTTCACCATTGAGCAATGCGCGGACAACACGGATGTGTTCTCGAAACTGGGCAACCCGCATCGGACGCTGCCCGAGTGTGCGCATTGCCGTATTGCCTGTTCCCTCGCAGAGGAACGTACGCCCTGGAGCCAGTCGGTTGATCGTTGCGATCCCGTTGGCTGTCTCCGGCGCAAGTCTCAGTGCTCCGATTTCGAGCCCCGTACCGAGTCGGATGGTTTGCGTCTGCTGAGCTCCCAGCGCTAGAACGGCCCAAGGGTTGGAGCGGATCAACGGGCTGTAGGTTGCCCACATGAAACTGTAACCAAGGTTCTCGGCATGCTTTGCCAAGCCGACATCATCGACCTTTGCGACTGTAACTCCGAAATCCATTCGGGCCTCCCGCTGCCAAGTTGGAGCATCCTTGGTCACGATACTGTTTTTAGCCGTACAACAACAGCCAAGGGCAAACTATCGCGCTCAATATCAGGAGTGGATTGGACAAATTGCNTGAGGGTTCCGATTATAATCGNTGAAACAACTCGCGACGTGTGCTGGCTGTGCTCGCCTCGATGCGCTNATAGGGAATATTATTNGTGAAAGACAATGCTGAGAAANAAGTCTTCGANGTCCTNGCCCGGGCTTTTGCACAAGAGNATGTNGATACATGCTTTGCGTTGTTGGGTGACGCCAACATGAATTGGGCGACACGTCTGTCAGAACAGGGCGTGCGGATGATCTATGTCCGCCACGAGCACTGCTCTGTTGCCGCTGCCATGGCATACGCGCGCAAGTCTGGTGACGTTGGCTTGGCGTCGGTAACGTGCGGTCCAGGAGTGACACAATTGATGACAGCATTGCCTGCTGCCGTGCGCGCAAGATTGCCAGTTGTGGTGTTGGCCGGTGAGGCCCCTTTGAAGAGCGGTTGGTACAATCAGGGCATAGATCAGGCTCCGCTTGTGACTGCAACGGGTGCCGCTTACCNCAGCCTGCATATGCCGGAACGAATGCCGATTGCTATTCGNGATGCCTTTCTGCAGGCGCGCAGGGAACGGCGGCCGGTGGTGATTGGCATTCCGTTCGACGTTCAGAACCGCNCATGGACGGGTTCGGATGACCTCCCGACACCATCGCACAAATTGTTACCNAAGCTCTCTCCCATTCCACCACATCCGAATGACGTGAAGGCAACTGCAGGCCTTGTCAGCACGGCTGANAAGGTCGTTGTTATTGCGGGCATGGGTGCTGTTGAAGNTCAAGCCGGNCCTGCCTGTCGGGCCCTGGCGGCGAAAGTTGGTGGACTACTGGCAACGAGCCTTCCAGCCCGTGGCTTGTTCCATGATGATCCCTACTGCATCGGGATCTCTGGAAGCTACACAACGGAAGTCGGTCATGAGTATCTGGCCGAGGCCGATCTTGTCATCCTGGTCGGCTGTTCGCTCGCGTTCCACCTGGGTGGCGGTGGTCAACTGTGGCCAAATGCAAAAATGGTTCATATNGATGTGGATCCCCTTGCAGTCAGCCAGGGNCAGGAGGTGGCAACGCATCACCTGCGCGCTGATGCAAAACTCGGTGTTGAAGCGATCACTGAGGCTTTGCCTGCCAGCGCGAATCCCTGGCGCAGCAACGCTATTGCCGAACGTATCCGCGTTTCCAAGCCTGACAATTTTGAGGTCGACGTCGAGCCTGACCTGTTTGACCCTCGAGACGTGGTCGAAGCTCTGGAAGAACACCTGCCGTCCGATTGGGAGTTGATCAACTCCTCTGGTCATTGTGCGGGCTTCACTGCCCATATGCCGTCACGACCGCAAGAGAAGTTCCTGAGCATTCGGGAGTTTGGAGCAATCGGCAATGGTACATCGTTTGCCATGGGCGTCGCAGCCGCCCGCCCTGACAGCAAGGTGGTCCTGTTCGATGGCGATGGCAGCCTGCTTATGAACATCCAGGAATTAGAAACCATCAAACGCCATAACCTCAATATCCTGATCGTGGCGATGAACGATGGCGCCTACGGGTCAGAAGTCCACAAGTTCCGCTCAGAAGGCCTGTCAGAAGAGGGCTCAGTCTTCGGTTACAGTGACTTTGCAGGCATTGCAAAAGGGTTCGGTCTTGCCGGCCACAAGGTGACTGATCTTGCAGATATTCCAAAGCTCATTGCGGAGTTTGCAGCAGACGGTGGACCGACTGTTTGGGACTTTCATCTTTCCGATAAGGTCGTGTCGTCTGTCTTGCGGCGAGCCCATCCACACCCAGAGAAATAGGCCTGATGTTGGCACGATAGAGCTACATGATGCGGGTCCTCACTCAGATTCCAAACCACGACCTCAAAGCCACACAGGAAGTCGCCAGACTCGCGGAACAGGCCGGGTTCGATGAGATCGTCACTGCGGAGAACGCGCATGGGCCCTTTTTACCGTTAGCGGCGGCGGCCCTAGCTACGGAAAAGATACAATTGGCGACGGCTGTCGCAATTGCGTTTCCCCGCTCGCCAACAGTTATGGCGCAAATGGCCTGGGATCTCCACAAGGCTTCCAACGGGCGTTTCCGATTGGGTCTTGGGACCCAGGTCAAACCACACAATGAACGCCGCTTCGGAATTCCATGGTCTGCGCCAGCGCCACGAATGAGGGATTACATCGGGGCAGTTCGGGCGCTCTTTCACGCCTGGGAGACGGAGACACCCCTCGACTATCAGAGTGACACCTACACGCTGAACTTGATGACACCGAACTTTGCACCGAAGCCCACTGGCCTTCCGCGCATACCAATCTCAGTATCAGCGGTTGGACCTGCTATGCTCCGGCTCGGTGGCGAAGTCGCAGATGGTGTCCGGTTACATCCGTTTTCGACCCGACGTTATCTCGGAGAAGTTTCGATCGCGCGCATCGAAGAGGGCTGCGCCCGTGCCAGTCGTACGCGAAGCGACATTGAAGTCATCGCCGGCGGATATGGCTTCATTGGCACCGGTCCCAATGCAGAAGCCGTTGCACGAGCACGAGCCTATGTTCGCTATAGGATTGCCTTCTACTGTTCGACGCGCGCTTACTGGGATGTCCTTCGACTGCATGATCTCGTCTGGTTAGGAGAAAAGGTCAATCCACTGCCGCGGGAAGGCCGGTGGAATGAAATGGCAGAGCAGATCCCCGATGAACTGATCGACCTCTTCGCAACCGTCACAGAGTACGAGGCGCTACCAGAGGCAATTGAAAAACGCTACGACGGTTACGCGGATAGTGTGATGCTGCAAATCTCTGCTGACGATGACGTTGATCGTCTGGCAGAATGCGTTGCTGGTATTCAACGCATTCCTTCAGCGTTTCAATCGCTCAACAACTCATCGGGCCGACATAACAGTTAGCCAAACTAGGTGGGGATTCGAGACAGTACAGATGCGTACTAGTTCGATTGCAGGAAGCTCTCCGCCCAACTCTTTTTCTTGACGGCTTTCTTGACCTTCTTCGGTTTGGGCCTCGTTGCAACGGCAGACGGGTCCGCAAAGGCTTTGCCAGTCAGTGCCAGTGCGATCTGTCGATCATGGCCGTAATAGTCCGGCCACATCTTGAGCCGGCCTTCGTCATCAATTGATGCCGTGAAGTAAGTCATATGCACAGGCACTGGCCTATTCAGTGTTTCCTTATGCAGGACTTTCGGGCCAGCAAGAATCTTTCCGATACGCTCAGGCGTCATGCCCTTGTCGTGGTCCAGAAGGATTTCAGCCATCCGTCGCGGGTTTTTGATCCGAACGCAGCCATGGCTGTACGTGCGCCGTGTATTTCTGAAAAGGTTACGGTGGTGGGTATCGTGCATGTAGACAGAATACTTATTCGGGAACTTGAACTTGAAATCGCCCAACACACTGTTCTTACCGGGAGGCTGTGTGAAGTTGCACTTGCTGATGTCGACAGTCTTCCAGTCAATGTTCTTGTAGTTGTTACCCAGCGCCCCACAGTTGACCCGCAAGTTGTAGCGCTCCATCACGGTTGATGTCGGTCTCCGGAGGCTGGGTAGAATGTCAGCAACCTTGATGGATGCCGGAACGAACCACGTCGGATGGAGTTCGATCCACTCCATCTTGTCCGAAAACACCGGTGTCTTGTTCTGCACCTGACCAACAATTGTTCGCTCAGAGAAAACAGTCTTGGTACCCTTGACAATGCGAACGCGGAGTTCCGGGATGTTTGCCCAAACGTATATATCCGCCGTGCCGTCGAGATCATCCGGTAGCCAGCGCCATCGCTCCATATTGACCAGGAGCTTGCTGATCAGACGTTCGGGCGATTGACCGCTGAGCACCTTGCGCGTGCCCGCACCAACAACGCCGTCCTCGGCCAGGCCGCTTTGCTTTTGGAAGGCCATCACGGCTTGCTTAAGAGCGTCATCGAATGTGTTCGCATTGTCTTCCGGCTTGGTGTCACCGGCCTTCAAGAGACCAAGTCGCTGACGCAGCAACTTGACCTGCGCATGGCTGACACCTACACGCAGAACCGGGCCGTCAGGGATCCTGGGACCGCGTTCTTGACCAGCACCACCACGCGCTTCCTGAAGCTTCGCGCGCAATTGGGCAAATTGCGGATGTCTCGGATGGAGTGAGCGCAGGTAGAAGCTCGGGTCATCTTGTTCGACCAGCTCCGATAGAATTTCTTCGGGCGGGCTCACGATCGGTGTGTGGGTCAACTGTGAGCCCGCTTGCTTGCGGGACAACCGGCCGCCTTGCGCGTGCCTGGCATAACGTAGTAGTGCTGCTGCTAAACTGATCTCCAACGATGCGAGCTGCTCACTGGTCGAATGTTCCGCCTCCAGTTCCGCGACTCGGTAGTCCTTCGCATTGAGTCCGTGATCCGCGGCTTGCGACAAAACCTTTGCAATGTTCTGTCCCCGAACAGTCAGACCAGTGTCGGTTGTCCACAACGGCTCGCGCTGTGCAGCGCTATAGAATTTTGCGAGTGCGGCAGTCGAGTTTGCAGAGAGCTTTAATTTGCCTTCGGCTAACTGTGTACGAACGCTCGCTAAGATTGCCTCACTACTCTGATTGGGTGGCGGAGCCGCAGCTGGTGCCGTCTCGTCCTGGACGTCTTTCGGCTCGACATTTGAAGAAGTTTCGATGGTTGACGATGCCGGCACCATATCCTGTGCGATTGCTGGCTGGGCAAGCCACAGCATTGCGGCTGACGCGATGCAAACCGCAAGATTTGACCAGCCCTGACGTGTCATCATCGATTCCTCCATCACGTCCTGTCGCCTTGATGCGGGCATCACACTGCAGGGACTTGTTAGACGGCGAAACGCCATCAAAGTTGTGCAACTGCGGAAATCTATACCGCGATGCAACTTACAATTCTAGCGCGCACGCTTTACTGCGCCAAGGCATCGAATAATCAAGACAGACCAAGTGTGCACCACAGGACACTCCTGTTCAGCAATCGGTTCATCACGAAACTGGCATGCTTTTGATCGCCTATCAAACTTACCGTTGCGCTGTGGTTTGTCGTTGTCTCTCACGTAGAGGTCGCTTCCCAACCTTCCCAAAACCTGCCGCTCAATAGACTGATATGAAGTGGTAGTTGAGATTGGCAATGAATATACTTCTCGTCGAAGGCAATCCCCGCCGCCTAATTGAGCAAGGCTATCCGGACTATGCGCAGTATTTCGTAGACTGCCTGATAACACTCGACCCTAGTCTGAGCTTTCAATTTGCTGCTCCTTTCGAAGCACCGTTGTTGGATGCGTGCCTTGAAAGCATCAACGGTGCTGTATTTACCGGTTCGTCTACGGCATCCGCTACAGATGCTGCGGAGTACAAACCACAAATGCTTGCTATGGAGAGAGTCTTTGAGCGCGGCATTCCTTGTTGGGGCTCTTGTGCCGGATTACAGTTGGCAGCCGTCGTTCTTGGTGGGAGAGTTGGTGCATCACCAAACGGTGTTGAGGTTGGTTTAGCGAGAGACCTGGTACTCACTACAGCAGGCCAACAACACGCTATGATACGCGCGCGACAAGGCAGGAAGTTTGCGGTCCCTTGCATTCACCGAGACGAGGTGCGGCAACTACCACGTGGTGCGGAGTTATTGGCAGCAAATGCTCATTCACGTGTGCAGGCATTTGCCTACAATGGCAACGGTGTGGATTTTTGGGGCACGCAGTATCACCCCAAACTACCGGCCAGTGCCATTGCAAGGGAAGCCCAGCGCCTAGTTTATTCTCCGGAATTCAGTCAGGCACTGGAGAGGGCGGATCAAGATGTTGACACTGCTTCTCGCTTAGGGTCTCACCCCGCCGGACTGCAGGTGCCCGAAAGAGCATTGGAACTGGCGAATTGGCTCGAACACGTGCGGGAGCAGCGTCGCTAAGCGACGCGCGTGAGATTCAGACTGCTTACACGTCTGCCCAACAGCCCTCTTGCATGCCGGTCACACTTGGCCGGAACCACACGTGTTCAAAACGACAAAGCTTGCTCACCTCATTCACATTTAATACGCTTGCTGATGATATTGATCCGGCTGGTGAGAGAGCGTGCCGTTATGAAGTTTGTGCGAACCATATCCGTTGTATTGTTGGCGGCACTTGCGGGATGTGCAGTCAAGCAACTCTCTCCAAAAGAGATCGCAAAGCTGAAGGGCGGAACCACGACTATTGCCTGGTACGGATTCTGCGTTCCCATGGAATATCTGATTAGCACGACCCTGACGCGTTATACGTTGACCTTCAAGGTCGACGGCAAGACGATTGGTACAATGAAATCTTGCAGCTTCGCAAAATTTCGTGTGCCTTCTGGTTACTGGTCTATGAGCTTTGTTCGTAGCGGGCTTTTCTTCCCCCACCTCGCCCCAAAGTATCCCTTCCGGCCCGGCAAGACGCAATACCTTTACATGGCACCCGGCGGCAGTGGTACCCACGACCCGGTTTAGGTCGATAAGGCCAGAGCCGACAAGGATATCGCCGCGATCAAGAAGATTGGACAAATGTTCTGATCACATCAGGTTCGTTCAACTCTCGCGCCACCGTGCTTGAGGCAAACTCAGCTTTTCGCCTTCGAGCTAACCCAGACGGCTCGCATGCCAGGCAATGTGCTCCGACATGAAGCTTGAGATGAAATAGTATGAGTGGTCGTAACCTGGTTGCATTCGGGAGTTCAGATCGATGACTGTCTCCTTGCACGCGTCGACCAGGGCTTGTGGCCGCAAACCGTCGAGAAAACCATCAGCCTCACCTTGGTCGCAAAGGATCGGTGAAAACCGATGCCCGTCCTGAATCAGGGCACAAGCATCGTAGGCTCTCCACCCGCCTTCGTCTTCACCGAGGTATTTAGAGAGAGCGCCCTTCGACCAATCAGCAGCCGACGGTTCGCATATTGGGGCAAACGCTGAACAGCTCTTATACTTATCCGGATTCTTAAGTGCGATCGTCAGAGCGCCATGACCACCCATGGAATGGCCCATGATTGACTGTCGTGACATGTCGGCGTTGAATTCGCGACCGATAAGTTCTGGCAATTCCTGTGTCACATAAGAATGCATGTTGTAATGCTTGTTGTACGGCTCTTGAGTTGCATCAACATAAAATCCGGCGCCTGAACCAAACTGCCAATTGTCTGGCTCGTCAGCGACATCATCACCGCGTGGAGAAGTGTCAGGGCAGACAATGATGACACCATTCTCCGCGGCCGCAGCTCGATATTCGCCTTTCTCCATCACATTAGCATGCGTGCAAGTCAGGCCGGAGAGATACCAAAGCACTGGTAACGGAGCCTCCTTCGCTTGATCAGGCACGAAAACTGCGAAAGTCATGTCGCAATTGCAGGCGCTTGAGGCCTCCTGGTACACACCCTGGACACCGCCATGGGAGAGATTTGTCGAGATTGTTTTCATAAGATTTGCCTCTGCCTTCTACCGCGCCGGTATCAGCCGGGGTTTGCTGCGATATTATTGCGGTTATTGCGGAAGTCAGAGATGAAAACAATGCGAGCCACCGACAATACCTTTTGCAGCTGGTGCGACATACGTAGCCGTTTAAGGATTCGGAGTCTGATTGCGTTCTATATTTAGCAAGACTATTGCCCTCACTAGCCAGCTGCTCGATTTGGCCGAGTAAGGGGTTGCGTAATTCCGTAACGTTGGCAATCGGCTTGTGATTGCGCAGTATGGTGCGTCATAGCAATCAGCACGGACTTAAATTTCGGACACGATGGCAAAAGCTGCATCGGCAATACTTCTTCGGATTACACAGGTGAGCTGGCCAACCTCTTGGGTTGTTGCCACGCTGTTCCTCGTTGCCGTTTTCATCTCGCCGATTCTGGCTGTCTTTGCGGCGGCCACTGGGGATAGCAACGAGCTGTGGTCTCATCTCGCCAACACGGTGCTTCCACGTTACGTCAGCAACACCGTCATACTGGCAGCAGGTGTTGGGACTATTGCGCTGTTGTTTGGTGTATCAACGGCATGGCTTGTCTCGCGTTATGAGTTTCCTGGTCGCCGCTCGATGGAATGGATACTTCTGTTGCCGGCTGCCGTACCAGCTTACATCGTTGCTTATACTTATACGGACTTTCTTGAGTATGCCGGCCCGGTCCAAAGCTTGTTGCGCGATATGTTCGGCTGGCGCTCCGCACGGGACTACTGGTTCCCTGAGATCCGATCCATGGGTGGTGCGATACTCGTCATGGGCGCGGTGCTCTATCCTTATGTCTATCTGATGGCTCGAACAGCCTTTTTGCTGACACCAGCTTCATTGTACGAAACGGCCTTAGTGGCAGGGCGTGATGTCTTTTGGAGTGTGGCCTTACCACTGGCTAGACCTGCCATCGTCGCCGGTCTGGCGCTTGTTCTTATGGAAGCACTGTCCGATTTCGGGACGGTTGAATATTTTGCAATCGAGACCCTTACACTCGGCATATTCAATGTCTGGCTCGGCATGAACAACCTAGCTGCCGCCGCACAGATTGCCTGCCTATCCTTTATTTTTGTAATAGCATTGCTGGCCGTTGAGATCATCGCGCGATCGCGTCGGCAGTTTGTTGATACGGGGCGGCGTCCCACACCAATCAGCGCCCAACGGCTTCATGGTTGGCGAGCTTGGGTCTGCTTACTTGCCTGCATCATCCCGGTACTCGTTGGATTTGTTATTCCAATCGGAGTCCTGCTCGGTTTTGTTGTTCGCGGATATTCGCTTTCGCTGGACAGTGCAGTGATTTCTGCGATCCAGAATTCGCTTTTTCTAGCAGGGACGACAGCAGTCGTTGTTATGTCGACTGCGACCTTCATGGTCTTGGTCTGCACCTATCGCGGAAACACGTTTCTGCGGCAAGCAGCAGCTGTCGCTTCGGTTGGTTATGCGTTCCCTGGAACGATACTTGCGATCGGCGTTGTCACGGTTACCGGTGCTTTAGATTGGTTCTTGGGTGGCATTCTCGATAGCATGTTTGGGTTTGGCCAAGAGGGCCTGCTTGCGGGCAGTCTCATCTTGATTATTCTAGCATGTAGCACGCGCTTTCAAGCCATCGGATACGGTGCGATGACCTCTGGCCAGCAACGCCTCCCCCCAAACCTGATGCATGCTAGTCGAACGCTTGGCCGAACATTTGGTGAGAGCCTGCGAGAGATTATTCTACCGTTACTCGCGAAGTCATTCATTGCCGGCGGACTGTTAGTCTTCGTCGATGTGATGAAAGAGCTACCAATGACGCTCCTGCTCAGACCATTCAATTTTGAAACGCTTGCGACGTACGTCTATCAATTCGCGAAGGACGAACTTCTCGAAGAGGCTGCCTTGCCAGCACTCGTTATCGTCCTCGCAGGTATCCTCCCAGTGGTGATCATGAATGCTGCGCTTCGGCGCATCACGCGCTAGTCAGCTTCTATTCAAACTCAATACTGGTTACGCAGTGTCGGACCAAAACGGCAACGGCTATCTATATCATTTGGCGACCTGCTGCGTTCATTTGCTTGAGCCGTCTCGATCACAGATAGGACGCGAACACCAATCTTGTCGTCCTTTTCCCAGACGGGTTCACATTTGACCCGCGCCCGGTCGACTGACATCCACACCCAAAACTCACGAGGAACATAAGACTTATCACGCCCTCGCTCCACTCTTGCTGCGCTCAAGCGTAATCTTGCGCCGGAAGAGGCCTCGTCGACCATTGTGCACGGGATGGCCATGCTCGTTCCGGGGATGAAGATTATTGCCGGCAAGGCGCAATCACGTCGACTACTGCGACGGCGTTCACGCCGACTGGCCTTCACCCCGCGCCGGAGCTGCATTGGTGACCGGCGCTCTTTTATTTCAAACGACAACGCTCGCTCTCCACAGGGATAGACTGAGCTCTCAACTTTGTTCGATAGCTCCTAATATAGAGATACTGGAATAATTCAAATTTTATGGCTCTGTTCTGACTAAATGTTGTGAGACCTTGCTGACTGACGGTTCGTCTCTAGCGAGGATACCATGAAGGCTCAGGATTTTCAGGCAACTGTCGAGCGGTTGGGCGATCTCAGCCGAGGCCAACGCGAGGCGCTCGT
>NZGY01000140.1 GCA_002689605.1 Filomicrobium sp. | reverse complement strand
TTGGAGCGTGCTCAGTCCTAGAAATTGACGGACAAAAGCCAGTAACTCGGTTTACCGAAGCCGGCTTGACTGTGACCTGGGTGACTGTCCTGGCTATAGAGCAACTATGTATAAGTCAGCAGCATTCATGCGTTCCATGAACGTTATGAGGCAATTGTGCGATAGATTGTCAAGGAGCGAATAGCTAGGATAAAGCGAGCAAGAGCGCATTATGAGCAGATTGACGCAGAGCGAAGTCGAAGCCTTCAACTCCTGGGCCACATCCTATAGCGGCCACGAGATTGCGGCTCAACGCCACTACAACGGTTGGCTGGTCTACCTGAACAAGGTTATGCAACCAGGCATGCCGTTCGAGGACCACAGAGACGCAGCTGTTTGGTTGCGTCGTAAGGCAGACGAGCAGTCAGTGGCCACTGGTTGAATTGATTGGTCACGCTGGGAAAGAGCCCAATAGGCCTATTGCCGTGAAGGTCCAATCATGCAGCACCAGGCATATTGAGCCAAAAGAAAAGCCGATCGAAATTCTATTCGACCGGCTTCATTACAATCAGATTTCGATATTACGTTTTAGATCAGCTTCGCCATCGCAACAGCAGTGTCACTCATGCGGTTCGAGAATCCCCACTCGTTGTCATACCAGGACAGCACACGGGCCAGCTTGCCATCAACAATCTGTGTCTGCGTCAGGTCAAAGTTGGAGGAGTAGGGGGAGTGGTTGAAATCAATCGATACCAGCTCCTCATCGACAGCTGAGAGCACGCCCTTGAGTTCCTGGCTCGCGGCTTTCGACATGGCAGCATTGATATCTTCCACTGACGTTTCACGGCCGGGTAGAAACTTAAGGTCAATGACTGAGACGTTCGGGGTCGGAACACGGATCGACGTGCCATCCAGTTTGCCATTGAGTTCCGGCAAAACCAGACCGACAGCCTTTGCAGCGCCCGTTGATGTTGGAATCATGCTGACGTTTGCAGCTCGCGCACGGCGCATATCCTTGTGAGCCTGATCCTGGAGGCGTTGATCGCTGGTGTAGGCGTGGATTGTGGTCATGAAACCAGATTCGATCCCGCAAAGATCATTCAGGACTTTAGCGACTGGAGCAAGGCAGTTCGTGGTGCAAGACGCGTTCGATACGACTTTATGGTCACCAGTGAGCTGGTCATGATTGACACCGTAGACGACCGTCATATCGGCACCAGAAGCCGGTGCTGAGACCAGCACCCGCTGCGCACCCGCTTCCAAATGCATAGAAGCCTTCTCTTTATCGGTGAAGATGCCGGTGCACTCCATGACGATATCGACGCCCATTTCTTTCCAGGGCAGCTTTGTTGGGTCGCGTTCGGCTAAAACACGAACTGGTGCACCGAGACCAACATCCATTTGGTCGCCGTCAACTTCCACTTTGCCAGGAAAGGCACCATGGACCGAATCGTACTTGAAGAGATGCGCATTATCTTTGGCTGAACCAAGATCATTGACGGCCACCACCTGCACGTCTGTGCGCTTTTCTTCGGCAATGGCCCGCAGAATGTTTCGTCCAATCCGACCGAAACCGGAAATCGCAACTTTAACCGCCATCAGAACTTCCCCTCGCATCTGAGATATTGGGTTATCGGATATCAGGACGGCCGTGGACGGACCGATCGCTAAGCGTGCGGAGTGCGCGTCGGAGGCCTACCAAATTTCGGCGTCATTCATGTTCCTGTCGCAATGCCATGTCAATGGCGATGCGTCAGGGTTCGTTTACGAGATTGCCTAACTTTTGCACTGCTAATTTTCAGTTTACGCGCTCTTGGGTTGACCACGTCGAACAGCGATCCTTATGGTTAACAACTTCATGCAGTTTGATCAAAGACCGCGATAACTACGAGAATGGAAAGCATATTTATGGCTGTACGCGCCAAGACGAAGCAGACAAAGGCACCGGCCAAAGCAGCGTCAAGTCGCACCAAACGGACTACATCAGCGACGGCGAAGAAGACGGCTGCCAAAAAGCCGACCGTAGCCCAGCTTACGCGCGAGCGCGATGCTCTGGTGAAGCAACTCGCTAAAGCTGAGCAGCGAATTGCGGAGCTTGAGAGTGCTCACGACCAAGCTATCAACCGGATCGACTGGGTTATTGATTCCATCCAGACCACCCTTGAAGAAAAGCATTAGTGGCGGGCCAGCATATTGTGGTCGACATTCTTTGATTTGTTACTATTCAAATGAGTTCGCGCGTGAGGCCAGCGCACTAAGGTGGCCACCGCCACACTAGGGTGAGCATGAATGGGACAAGTAACGGTCACCTTGAATGGACGGACATATCGCATGCGTTGTGCGGATGGCGAGGAAGAGCGCCTCCACATGTTGGTCGATCATGTTCGAGACAAACTCACCACTCTAGCTGACCAATTCGGTAAGGCTGGAAATGAGCGTTTGCTGCTGATGGCCGCCATCTTGATAGCGGACGAGCTGTTCGAACATCGCGAGCGAGAAGACAATCAGGCGGCGTAACTCAGAGCGGTGCTGCTGGTTGGATTGATCTTTGATTTGCGGAAATGCGCTCAAATCATTATGTAATGGTTGAGCTGCGGGGCTCGTTAGGAGCCTATTTCCCCTGGGCCGATACCAACCGCTCGGGAGCTGTTCCTGGCCGGGGTCGTGGCCCCGGACACACGGCGCCCACCTACATGTGTAGGGACCTGGCGGGATACTCTGTGCTCCGACGGCCTTCGCGGCTCTGAAATTTGAGATCNGAAGCTGGCCCGCCGTCCAGTTATTCGCANTTGTAGCAGTTAAATGTCGGCAGATAGTCCCGAGATTACGCAGGCCAAGAAGTCATTGCGTTCGCAAGTGATAAAGCGGCGTGATGAGCTACCAGAGGCCAAGTCTCTAGAGAATTCAGCCATAGTGGCAATGCAGGCCAANGCACTTTCTGCTCGTTTCGAACAGAAGGCCTACATATCGGTGTATGCTCGTATGGGGTCCGAGATCGACCCAGCTCCAATNTGCGATCAGTTGACTGACCTAGGTCACATCTTATGCCTCCCGGTAATGATTCAGCTTGGGCAGCCGCTCATATTCCGACAATGGCGGCCAGGAGATGAACTAGAACCGAAGAAGTGGGGCATTCTCGAACCGTTAGCCGATGCGCCCGTCGTTGAGCCTGATCTTCTCTTGCTGCCGATGGTGGCATTTGACGCGCAAGGTTGGCGACTTGGCTATGGCGGCGGTTTCTATGACCGAACACTAGCACACCTACGTTCTCGAAAAACCATTATTGCGATTGGTTTGGCATTTGACGAACAAGAGGTCGACGTGGTGCCCCATGCGGCGTATGACGAGCGCCTCGACTTGGTTCTGACGCCAAGTGGTCTTCGATCCTTCCAGNAAACGGATGTCTGAATGAGGTTCTTGTTTCTTGGCGATGTTGTCGGTCGATCTGGCCGCCATGCGATTTTGCGTCATTTGCCGGAGCTGCAAAAAAAGTACGACTTGGACTTTGTGGTGGTTAATGGCGAGAATGCAGCCGGCGGTTTCGGTATCACAGAACAGATATGCAATGACCTGCTCGATGCCGGAGCAGATGTCGTCACGCTCGGCAATCATGCTTTCGACCAAAAGGATGCATTGGTCTTTATCACCCGTCAGGAACGACTGATCAGNCCNCTGAATTTTCCGGAGGGCACGCCTGGCAAAGGAGCCGGCTTGTTCAAGGCGCGTAACGGTGCGGAGGTGCTCGTCATCAACGCGCTGGGTCGGGTGTTTATGCAGGAACAGGATTGCCCATTCCGCGCTATCGACAATGAAGTAACGGCATGTCGTATGGGCGAAGGCGCAGACGTCATATTTGTGGACTTTCATGCTGAGGCGACGAGTGAGAAGCAGGCTATGGCTGCTTTTCTCGATGGCAGGGTAAGCGGTGTCGTGGGCACGCACACGCATAGTCCAACGGCAGATGACCGAATTCTTCCGGGAGGCACTGCTTACATGTCAGATGTGGGCATGTGCGGCGACTACGNCTCGGTTCTCGGTATGAAAACGGCGGAACCAATTAATCGGTTCCTGACCAGAATCCCTAAGGAGAGATTCGAACCTGCCATGGGCGAGGCCACGGTCTGCGGCCTGGCCCTGGATATCGATGATGCCTCCGGTCATTGTCGCAAGGCTGGGCCAATACGTGTCGGCGGCGTTTTAAAGCCCACCGCACCGGACTTCTGGGATGCTTCCTGAGGCTTTGACAACGGCAACAATTGACTGCCGTTCATAGAGCGCTGATTCGACAGGGGCTGGATTTCAGCGGGTTCAGCGATTTATAAGATCTGNAACCGCTTCTCTACTGCGTAAGACATAACAATCGAGCGACGAACGACACGATGGCTGGACATTCCCAATTTAAAAACATCATGCACCGTAAGGGCCGTCAGGACGCTGCCCGTTCAAAGCTTTTCTCAAAGCTGGCTAAGGAAATAACGGTTGCCGCCAAGATGGGAATGCCCGATCCGGATATGAACCCACGTCTGCGTCTGGCGGTGCAGAATGCCCGATCGCAGTCCATGCCAAAAGANAACATAGAGCGGGCTATCAACAAAGGCGCTGGCGGTGACGCTGAAAACTATGAAGAGATCCGCTACGAAGGTTATGGTCCTGGCGGCGTTGCGGTCGTCGTAGAAGCTCTTACCGACAATCGCAACAGAACTGGCGCGGCAGTGCGTGCGGCATTCTCCAAGCACGGCGGCAATCTGGGTGCNACTGGATCAGTCGGCCACATGTTTAACCGTGTCGGAGAGATCAGTTATTCGGCAGAAGCGGGATCCGCCGACGATGTGTTGGAAGCAGCGATTGAGGCTGGAGCTGACGACGTTCAGTCGGACGNGAATGGCCATCTGGTAACGTGCGGTTTTGATACGCTGGGAACCGTTGCTGGCGAGATTGAGAAGCTCATTGGGGCGCCTGAATCGGTAAAGGCAGTTTGGACACCAACAATTCNGGCGATGGTCGACGAGGATGGNGCAAATTCNATTATGAAACTTGTTGCCGCACTCGAAGACGATGACNATGTNCAAGCTGTATTCTCAAACTTCGAAGTGGACGAAGAAACACTAAAGAAAATGACGGCTGCGTAGAANGTTATACTCTGCCAGAGCCAAAGGGCAGATATAACTGTTCTTCTGGACCAACACGATTTTAACCCAATTTCGCCCAATTGCTGGATCACACGCTCGCCGTGGCAGATATCTCGCTGCTAAAGCAGGTGAAGCCGACAACTAACCAGAAGAATACGACGGGTGATCATGAGAGTTCGAGCATTGTGTGCGACCGCTTTAGTAGTGGGCGCAGTTAATCCCGTTCATGCGTTCAAACTGCCAAAAGAAGTGACACCAGAGTTGCGTGCAGCCTGCGAAAGAGACGTGAGACGTCTCTGCGTACGTCGCAACTCGACAATCTCTTCGGTCAAATCCTGCGTTCGGCGAAAATTTCGAAAACNGAGCATGAAGTGCCAATATCGTTTGGTTCGGGCAGGATTCTAGCTGCAGCTAGCCAAACGACAGAGACTGATTTTACGNCCCTGTTCCCTGAGGAACAGCTGAAAACTCCAATCTGTTGAACTTTCTATCCCATGGCAGCGACTACGGATTGCAAGTCTNGCAATCCCCAAACGCCAAAGTGGAGTTCAACATGTATACCTACGCCAACCAGATCACACAGCAGCAANCAGAGCGCTCGCGACCGATGTTCGGCTTTGTTGCAGGGTTTCTTGCAGCATTGCTTCTAGGTGCGACAGTTGTGGCCTTCGGTGCGGCGGTTTAGATCGCCAGCTCTCGCGAGTCAGGCATAAGCACGCCGTGATGGCGGCATGCTTCCTCGCTATTGAAGAATTTGAATGCCGGTATCGCAACGGGATTTCCACTGACTGCCAACAGCGCCAATCTGATGGCGTTGGCAATTCGGCTGGCCGTGCTAAGCCNGTTGCATGAGCACANCACCGATTCGCATAATTGGCATTGACCCGGGACTGCGCCGTTCCGGTTGGGGCGTCATCGAGAGTGACGGCGTCCGCCTATCGTATATAGAGTCAGGCTACGTCGCATCCACGGCTGACGAAGACCTAGCCTGTCGCCTTCGTGAGATTTACGAGGGGCTATCCGGCATTATCTCAAGTTTTAAACCGCGTGAGGCCGCTGTTGAGGAGACGTTCGTCAATGATAACGCGCGCGCTACNCTGAAACTTGGTCAGGCGCGCGGTATGGCGCTTTTGGCACCGGCAATGCGTGGCATTCGTGTTTCGGAGTATCCACCAAACCTGATCAAGAAGTCGGTTGTTGGTGCCGGGCATGCCGACAAGAAGCAAATCCAGATGATGGTCAAGATGCTTTTGCCCAAAGCAACCTTTGGCAACGCAGACGAGGCGGACGCCTTGGCGATAGCCATTTGTCATGCTCATCAGCGATCCAGTCCACAGGCTCGGGCTCAGCGTGCGCTGAAGGAGGCTGCACAATGATTGGGAAACTGCGCGGGANAGTTGATGCGGTTGGCGAGTCTCACTGCATTATTGATGTCGGCGGTGTCGGGTATGAAGTGCAGGCATCGGCGCGAGCACTTCGCGATATGGCCATCGGGGCCGAAGTCTCGCTGACAATTGACACACATGTTCGCGAAGATGCTATTCGGCTTTATGGCTTCGCCAGTGAAGTGGAGCGGAATTGGTTCCGCACATTACAAAGCGTGCAAGGAGTTGGATCCAAAGTTGCGCTGGGTGTGTTGGGAATTCTTGCGCCCCAGGATTTGGCGAACGCAATCGCGATTGGCGATTGGGCTGCCATTGGTCAAACACCGGGTGTTGGCAAGAAAATCGCCCAGCGCATCGTCACTGAATTGAAAGACAAGGCGCCGGCTCTGTCAGTTGCCGGTTTGCATGGTCCTGCTGCCAACGGCGGCGGTGGTGCTCCCGTTCCTGCGTCGGATGATAACTCGTCTGCAGAGGCGATTTCAGCGCTCTGCAATTTGGGTTACCAGCCTGCGCAGGCGTCTCAGGCTGTCGCGATGGCTGCCANGGAATTGGGGGNCGCGGCNGACACGGCAAAGTTAATCCGGCAAGGCTTGAAGGCGCTTGCACGCTAATCAACTAAGGTTTTGAAGACAGCAGGCCAACTGCCGATGAGGCACATGAGAAGCCTGAGAGTGATCGTTGAGGGGTATCNAGTAGCATGTCTAATCTGCAGCGTGGTTTCTGGAGTTTCTTNTTTTTCACATTAGTTGGACCGGCATTTGCTGCTNTGGGNGTCCTGATTATTGTGCCCTTGATGCTGCATAACCAAATCGGACCCTATGCCGGCAGCGATTTCGGTGTGCTGGGAATCAAAGAGGCACCGGCAGCTGCGCAAACCATGACATACGCTGCTTTCATCGCGGTCCGCTCATACATCTGGTCGGCGGTTCCANCAGCTATATCCGGACTCCTNTTTGCACTGATCCTTTGGCGCGATTGGTACTCTGGATGGGGAACGGCCGGTTGTGTTGGAGTATTCGGCTTCATGATCGCCGCGATTGCGATGCCATTCCCGCACGGCGGGCTATTGGCCTATATCGCGGTTTTTGCTGGGTTTGTAGCCATCGCTTGCCGTGCTTGTGTCGTGAAGGCTGGCGTGATTCCACCGACCGAAACCGCCTGATGGCCTNCGGCTGAACGAATCATCAACTCGCAATGAGACGGCAAATCATGTTAGTTGATGCATGAGAACGAAAGCGAAACAGAGTGACAGCGTATCGCCGACGCAACGGGGTTAGTATATGAGCGACGACCGCCTGGTTTCTTCAGAGTCACGCGACAACGATGGTGCTGATGCCTCCATCCGCCCCCAGTCACTAACGGACTTCATCGGACAGGAGCAAGCGCGCGCAAACTTGCGCATTTTCATTCAGGCTGCGCGCGATCGTGGCGATGCGCTTGACCACGTCCTCTTCGCTGGACCGCCGGGACTTGGCAAAACAACNTTGGCGCAGATCATGTCCAAAGAGCTTGGTGTCGGATTTCGCGCAACATCTGGACCGGTCATCTCTAAGGCCGGCGATTTGGCAGCTTTGCTGACAAACCTGGAAGACCGCGATGTCCTCTTCATAGATGAGATCCACCGTCTCAATCCGGCCGTTGAGGAAATTCTTTACCCGGCGATGGAAGATTTTCAGCTCGATCTGATTATTGGCGAAGGTCCGGCGGCACGATCTGTCCGGATCGATCTGGCGAAGTTCACGCTGGTTGGCGCAACGACGCGTGCAGGATTGCTAACCACACCATTGCGAGATCGATTTGGNATTCCAATCCGANTGAACTTCTACACAGACGACGAGTTGCGGGAAGTCGTTGAGCGTGGCGCCAGGGTCCTNGGNGCGCCAATGCAGTCCGATGGCGCCCAGGNAATTGCAAGGCGATCGCGAGGAACGCCCCGAATTGCCGGACGTCTTTTGCGCCGCGTCCGCGATTTTGCAGCGGTCGAGAACGCGTCATCGATCACAGCTGAAGTGGCTGACAAAGCCTTGCAAATGCTGGAGGTCGATAGTGAGGGCCTCGACGCTTTGGATCACCGCTATCTGAACTGCATTGCNGAAAACTATGATGGTGGACCGGTCGGCATTGAAACACTGTCGGCCGCTTTGTCAGAACCACGCGATGCGCTCGAAGAAATCGTCGAGCCTTATCTACTTCAAAAAGGCTTTATCGGACGGACGCCAAGAGGGCGTGTGCTCACGCTGAAAGCCTATCGTCACTTGGGCATGTCGGCCCCAGCGCGCAATGCAACACCACAGTTCGCGCTGTTTGAGGGTGGGTTGAAGGGCGAGACGGACGAAGAGGGCGGCGGCGGCGACGTCAACACGGCTTGAAGGCCTTTAAGCGCAGCCGCTCCATAATTTGAATGTTCACCNAACACTACACTATTGCCGCAATGGCTTGTTTAGGGATTTGNCGTACACCAACTCNGGNAGACCTNCAGGCAATCNAACAAGGTTTTCAGAGTGTTAACACGTCGCCAGTTGATTTTGGGTTCAGGCGCCATGATTGCGAGTGGTACCGGTCTGGGCGGGTATGCCTATGCCATCGAGCCTTATCGTCTGGCTGTTCGCAACTACAGTGTTAGGCCGCGGCGGTGGCCGCGCGGACTTAACCTCCGCATTGCTGCAATCGCCGATCTTCATGCCTGCAAACCCTGGATGCCGATCGAGCGAGTATTGGAGATCGTGGCGCGGACAAACGCCCTCGGTGCTGACCTCATCGTGTTACTTGGCGATTATGTTGGCAGCAGTCGCGTTACAGTGGAACCGGTCGACCATGGCGATTTAGNTCGTGCACTTGCCCAGTTGCGCGCTCCGCTAGGTGTCCATGCCATCCTGGGAAATCATGATTGGTGGGACGACGACAGTGTCCAGCGCAGCTTCAAGGGAACGCCCAGGTTACAGCGCGCTTTTGAAAGAGCGGGCATCCCAGTCTATGACAATGATGCATTGAGGTTGACTAAGANTGGACATCCCTTCTGGCTTTGCGGGCNAGGCGACCAGTGGGCGTTCTATGGTCAAAGAGATAGGAAGCAACACCNCAAAAGCGCTGGTTACCTCGGCCGTGATGATCTCCCGGGAACGCTTGCCAAACTNACCGACGACGCGCCCGCCATTATGATGATCCATGAGCCCGATNTTTTCGCGGACATGCCGGATCGAGTTGCGCTTTCCCTTGCAGGCCATACACATGGTGGGCAGGTCCAGTTTTTTGGNTATGCGCCGATTATTCCGTCACGCTATGGTCACCGATATCTATATGGCCAGATCCAGGAGGGCGCGAAGGATCTCATTGTATCTGGTGGNATTGGGTGCAGCGGTCTACCAATCCGGTTCGGACGCCCGCCTGAAGTCGTCGTCGTGGATGTGGANGCGTAGCGCGCGTGGGTGAAAGCGATTGGCCAGATCTTGCAGGCAGACTAGATGCCGACGATGATGGCCGCTTCCATCGGTTGCCAGTCCGCGTGTACTTCGAAGATACAGACTTTTCCGGCGTCGTTTATCATGCAAGCTATGTGCGATGGTGTGAGCGTGGTCGCTCCGATTTTCTGAGATTACTTGGAAATGACCACAATGAACTCCTTGGTGGTGAGGACGGTCGTGAGCCATCAGCCTTTGTCGTCCGACGGATGTCTCTTGAGTTTCTCAGGCCGACGAAGATTGATGANATCCTCGAAGTTCAAACACGAGTTGCAGAGATTGGTGCTGCAACCTTAAGTCTGAACCAGGTCATCCTGTTGGGAGCNAAGCCAGTGTTTTCGGCAGAAGTACTGGTGGTCCTCGTCAGTCTCAGTGGAAAGCCGCAAAGATTGTCGCAGCATATTCGGCACGCGCTCACTGCTTAGAGCTTTACTGATTTCGAAACTGTGTCGCGCCGACAATTTCTGTNTCTTAATCTACCTGGAAGAGTGCTCAAGGCACGAATAACAGCCGCAGTTTGGTCATATTGGCAGNGGACAAGCGCATNGNGCGCAGATTTNGGNNAATCGGTATCTAATTGCGCACGGCTGCAGTTTGGCCGTGTTGCCGTATCGGCAGTGGGCGGGAGTGTAAATGAATAGCGCGTTAGCTGGATCTTTGGCGATTAACGCNGGGCANATGACCTTTCTCGGATTGTTCTTGGAAGCCCACATCGTGGTGCAGGCGGTCATGATAGGGTTAATCCTGGCCTCGGTCTGGTCGTGGGCCATNATTATTGAAAAGACATTCGCCTTTCGCCGAGCCCGCAAAGAAGCAGATCACTTCGAGAATATGTTTTGGTCGGGTCAGTCCCTAGAGGAACTCTATTCGGCCCTGTCTCGAAATGGCCATTCAGTTTCAATGGCCGCACTGTTTATCGCAGCAATGCGGGAATGGAAGAGATCAGTTGAAGGCAGCATACGGGCCCTGGGTGGCATCCAACTGCGTGTTGAGAAGGTGATGGATGTCACCATCAGCCGCGAGATGGAACGGTTGGAGAGGCGCTTGTTGTTTCTGGCCACTGTCGGATCGACGGCACCATTCATCGGACTGTTTGGAACCGTCTGGGGGATCATGACCAGTTTCCAGGCAATCGCCGTGTCGAAGAATACCAGCCTGGCAGTCGTTGCTCCTGGTATTGCGGAAGCGTTGTTTGCAACAGCAATTGGCTTGGTTGCCGCAATTCCTGCCGTGATCTTCTACAATAAGTTTTCAGCTGATGCCGCNCGCCTGAACCAGCGACTTGAGGCGTTTGCGGACGAGTTTTCGGCGATCGTTTCGCGTCAGGTCGANAGCACGAGCACTTAAAGTGATCAGCAAGCCACCGGAGCAGCAACGATGGGAATGAGCGTCAAGACAGGAGGACGGGGTGGTCGTAGACGAGCGCGAGGCAGCCATGCGCCGATGTCTGANATCAANGTCACGCCGTTCGTCGACGTTATGTTGGTGCTGTTGATCATCTTTATGGTGGCGGCGCCATTGCTCACGGCCGGTGTTCCTCTGGAATTGCCCTCTGCTAAGGGCAAACAGCTACAAGCACAAAAGAAGGAGCCAGTGATTGTCTCTGTGGCCAGAGATGGAAAGATTTATCTTGGCGAAGAGCGTGCNACGGCAATGACCATCTCTCAACTGACANCCAAGTTGCAGGCGATTGCAAAAACCCGCGGNGGTACGAACGAGCCAATATTCGTGCGTGGCGACACAAAGNTCGACTACGGCGCGGTCGCCAAAGTGATGGCCGGTATCAAGGATGCTGGTTTTACCAAGCTCTCACTGGTCACCCAGATCGAAAGCGGAGGTTAAGACGGTGTACGCGGCGCTATCAGTCTCGTTCATACTGCATGCGACACTGCTCGGCTGGGCGCTCGTCTCATTTAAAGCCACGCCGCCCCTAAAGATTCCGGAAGTTGTCCCCGTCGAGGTCTCACTAATCACCAATGAGGATCTGGTGCGCCTACAGAAAGGNGATCGTAGCGCGAAGAAGCTGGAGACGCAGAAGGCCAAAACGACAAAGAAGCTGAAAAAGACCAAGNAGCAGGCCAAAAAAGTNAAGGTGCGCGTTATCCAGCAAAAGACGCCGCCNCCGNCACCAAAGACGCCAGAGCCGAAANANGTCAAAAAAACANNNCCNAAGCCAAAGACGNACCCAATCGCCAAAAAGCNCGCCNCCTTTCAACAGCCAAAGCCAAAGGAGGCCGAACCACCAAAGAAGAAAAAAACCAAGCCCAAAACCGTCACTAAAAAGAAGACCAAGAAGCCAGCAAAGCGGCCTAAGAAAAAAGCTTCATTCGACGAATTGATGAAGAAGGCCGGGCTACTCGATAAACGCAAGCCGAAGTCGCAGGATAGTGGTGCCGCCGACAAGTCGAAGAAGAAATTGCCCAAGCAGGCTCGCGCCGGTGCTCAAGAAGGGCGCGACAATCGTCTGTCGGCGAGTGAAAAGTCAAAGCTGGTACTCGCAATCCGCCGTTCGATCGATGATTGTTGGAGTATTCCAGGTGCAGCAGGTGGCAAGGATGGCATTCCCGTCGTGGCANTCGGATGGAAGCTTGATCGCGATGGGCGCGTGNTGGGNGAACCCAAAGTGGTCAATGGNGGTAGTGGGCCGTTTGCAGGGCTTGCGGTAGCCGCTGCGATTCGGGCAGTAAAACAGTGTGAGTTCAATCTTCCGCNAAAACTTTATAAATACTGGTCGACGATTGATCGCTGGGACTTCCGGCCCTAAAGGCCGCCGACTAAGTGCAAGAGAGACAAATATGGGCCCTCATCCAAGTTCGTTGTTCGGTACGCGCCGGCAATTTTTGCAGGGATTGGCTGCGACCACTGCAGTGCCTGCGTCTTGGTGGCTCTCCGGGGCGGCTCATGCACAGGGTCTGCGCGGTAGTCAGGACGGTGCCAATCTCAGGCCGGTGCCAATCGCGATCCCGTATTTCTTTGGCGATGATCCACGTCTCGGCGCAGCGCTGGCTGACGTGGTNACGGCTAATCTCAGCCGCTCAGGTCTCTTTCAGCCGATTGACCGTGCTGCATTTGTGCAGAATGTCAGTAACATTGACATTGCACCCAGATTTGCTGATTGGCGTTCGATTGGTGCGGAAGCGCTCGTTGTGGGACGTACGGTTCGACTGAAGGACGGACGGTTTCGCGCCCAGTTCCGGCTCTGGGATGTGGTGCTGGGGAAACCTCTCACTGGCCAGCAGTTTACGATCGCGCCGCAACATTGGCGTCGACTAGCCCACTTGGTCTCAGATCAGGTCTATCAAAAGATGACGTTGGAGAGCGGGTANTTCGACACCCGTGTTGTGTTCATTGATGAGACCGGTCCAAAGAATAAGCGACTGAAACGCCTCGCTATTATGGACCANGACGGTGAGAACGTCCGATTGTTGAGCGATGGGCGTGAGCTTGTCATAACCCCGCGCTTCAACCCGAAACGCCAAGAAGTCACCTACATGTCCTATGTCAACGGACAGCCGCGAGTTCTCATGATGGACTTGGCAAGCCGTCAACGTCAGGTTGTCGGTGATTTTCCAGGTATGACGTTTGCGCCACGTTTCGCGCCTGACGGTCAGCGCATCATTATGAGCTTCCAGCAAGGCGGAAGCTCATCNCTGGTGGAAATGGACCTNCGCTCACGCCGATCACGTCAACTGACACAGACACAAGCGATCGACACCGGGCCATGCTATTCGCCAGACGGAAAGCAGGTTGTTTTCGAGTCCGATCGAGAAGGCAATCAACAGCTCTACGTCATGAATAGCGATGGCTCTAACCAACGCCGTATCAGTTACCAGGAAGGGCGCTATTCAACTCCCGTTTGGTCTCCGCGCGGTGACTACATTGCCTTCACGAAGCAATATGGTGGGCAATTCCTCATCGGTGTCATGCTGGCGGACGGCTCCGGTGAGCGCATTCTTACCGAAGGCTATCACAATGAAGGCCCCACCTGGGCCCCAAATGGACGTGTGCTGATGTTCTTTCGAGAAAGTCGGGGCGCGCGTGGCGGTGCCAGAATATACTCAATTGATTTGACCGGCTACAACGAGCGGCAAGTCAAGACGCCATCATTTGCCTCTGATCCGGCATGGTCTCCCTTGCTTGGCTAGGCTCGATCATCTGGTAAGACAGACCAGGAAGACTTAACATTTTCTGAACTCCTGTCCGCTTTTAGATGGCTGACCTGCGGCCATTACAAGTGCGCACCCTTACAGCAGCCATCCGTTATGTCCCTGGATTGCGGAATTCTTTTTGCAAAACAGCGCTTTGCTCTGATGTGCAGCCGGCCAAAGCTGCTACGTGGCGCGGATGCATCGAGTGGCATTTTCGCATCAAATTGGGCGGAAAACAGTCGATAACGCGGCGGATGTGTTGCGTTGTNGGGGGAAGGTGAAGTACTTCAGTTNGAGACGACAGGCGAATTCCCGGCGTGGTGCTGGTGAACGGCTGGAGTTCTTGAGTTTTTGCTGGTTAGGTTCGGCTAGGCCAGGGACAGCATAGGAGAGAAGACTATGAAGGGCGCTATCGTAATTTCCGCTGTTATCGTTGCAGTTGCACTCGGCGCATGCCGTCNTGANGCAAGTCATGAGCCAATGAAGCTTGGCGCAGAAGCACCTGCTGTTGCTCAGCAAGTGAAGATCGCTCAGTAAGCAACGGCTGTTGCTCGTTTGAGCGACACAAAGCTTATTCAAAAAGCTGCGGTTCTGTATGTCGGAACTGCAGCTTTTTTGCGTTTGTCGTCTGGATGAGTACTTCAATTCGCATGTGGGAAACGTAGAGACGGTTTGCGAATCCAACGCACAACATGCAATTTTGTCGTCACAATTTTGCGCGACCTACGCGCTATCGGTGCAAGCGTTGAATGCAGCTGGGCTGAGCCATGCTGTTCATATCGGTCATAAAGACCAGGACGGGTTTTATGCAAAATTGTCGACGACTAGCCAGGCAAACGAGTATTGTTGTTTGCATGGCGATAGCGGGTTTACTCGCAGCATGTGCGCAAAAGCTGGTTCCTCCGGATAGCGCGCAGTTGACGTCTAACGGGCGAGGCGTGCCAGCCAAACCGGGTTCGAAGCGGGATTTCGCTCGGAACGTCGGTGACATTGTTTATTTCACGACCGACAGTTCTGATTTGACACCTGAAGGCCGTCAGACACTTCAGAAACAGGTTCAGTGGCTGAACCAACACCGCAAGTATACAATTACGATCGAAGGTCATGCCGACGAGCGTGGGACCCGCGAATATAATATCGCGTTGGGCGCTCGACGTGCGACCACCGTTCGAACATTTCTCTCACGCTCCGGNGTTGATCCGCGCCGTATTCGCACGGTCTCTTTNGGCAAGGAAAGACCGGTTGCCGTATGTAACGACATATCTTGCTGGTCACAAAACCGCCGCGCGCAGACNGTGTTAAANAACCGCGCTGGTTCCTAGAGCCCGATCGTTTCAGATGGNAGCAGCTTGGCGCATCCATCTGNANCGTNANTCGGTCTCTAAACTTATTGAGTAGANCANGNTTCANGTTCCGGCCAACAAAGTGAGCAAGTCNAACGGTGATTCCATCCGGAACGATCTTTTTCTAAACTCGCAGCCGATAAGTAGGCATCCGTCTGGGAGANGNTCGTTGTATGNCTGACAGCAANGCCGCTTACAAGCTTTACAACCGCCTTGGCTCCGGCGGTTTCGCTGTGNAAGTTGCCCTGTCAATTGCAGGCGAGCCATTTGAACTGATNAATTTGAATTCAACGCCTGGTACCGAGCTGCCAGCGTCCTTTCGTGAGATNAATCCTTGGGGNCAGGTGCCCGTACTNNTNACGCCCGAAGGNANGCTNATGACAGAGAGCGCAGCGATGCTGGCGTTCTTAGCGACACGAGATAAAAGCGGGGTTCTCGGTCCGACTGTCGAACAAGCAGAGTTCGCGGAGCTTATGCGTTGGTTGGTGTTTCTAAGTGCAAATGTTTACGAGGCCATCCTGCGCGGGGGATATCCGCATCGCTTTACATCAGACGCCGATGCAACTGACAGCGTCGTGACGGCGGCCCGCCAACAGGCGCAACGTGGCTTCGTGTTGGCGGATGAGCAATTGCAGGACCGTGATTATCTGNTTGCCAACACGTTCTCTGTCGCCGATGTTTACGTGGCAATGCTTTACGCTTGGCATCACGACACCAATGCTTGCCCGAACTGTAGGGCGTTAACACATCGCATCGCAGCTGATCCACGCATTGCATCTATCTGGCAGAAAAACTTCGATCATCGGCTCAACGTCAAATGGGGGCGNGAGTAAGCGCTCATTATCGCCGCNCGNCANCTCTGCNAGANGAACACTTNNACNGCGAAAGAGCNGGGTGGAGAATCCTAAGAATTGTTTTAAGCCCANTCTCATTTTGAGACGCAGATTAAACCTCCCTTAATTCCTCTGACCGATAGTCTCATCACCGGACATTGCTCGTATCGGGCCCAAGTATGCGCGTTGGGTTAGAGGCCTATCGAGCTGGCCAATTTCGTTGGTCAGAAGCAGAANGGGAAAGTTATGACTTTCGTACGTGGGTCATTGCTGATCGGCGCATTCATGCTTGTTTGCAGTGCGTTCGCAGCTCATGCCGCTGATTTATGGCGGGGCGGTTCCAGCATGAAGGACGGTGGATACCGGCCTNCAATCACAACAAATCNAACATGGTATGCNCGCCTAGATACGGCCTACGCAGCCCNCGATGATCCTANCATGGTCGAAGAGAGCAGGTTCGACCTGTATGATCGCNCCTGGGATAGCACTTGGACGCTGGNTGGCGGTTTTGGTCGTTACTTCACCAGCCATATTCGTGGTGACATCACGTGGGACTATCGCTTTGAGAGCGACGCACGTGGCACGGTCCAGGCAAACTGCTGTAACGGTGAACGTGAATTTGGCATCTCAAGCCACGTGCTGTTAGCAAACCTGTACTACGATTTTAATCGTCGCGGACGGATCAATCCGTATATCGGTATAGGCCTGGGGACGACGTACAATGAGACGTCAGAAAACACCAAGCCAGGCGACTGCGGATGTACTGTCTCAATCGCGAGCGGCGATAGCTGNCATGTTGCAGGCGCTTTCATGGCCGGTGTATCAATGAAGCTGCGCAAGCGCCTGACATTCNATATGGGATACCGCTTCCTGTACCTGGGCGATGTCAGAACGGGACGTCTGACGCAGGTTGGTAACGGTTCGCATGTTGCAACACATGTCTCGGCCGAGGACCTCCACGCTCACGAGCTGCGTCTCGGACTGCGATACGATATTCGCTAAGCAAGATAGATCCTCGGGTTACCCGGAAATTGGAAAAGGGGAAGCGCTGGACGCTTCCCCATTTTGTTGTATCTTGGCTAATGTGGGCAAGGGCGGAGTTTGCCTTAAACCTCACGTTTGATGTCTGGTGCGGCTTGTCCTTCAATCATGACATTGACACATGCTGGTTTGTTCGCTGCAAACGCACGCTCCAGAGCTGGCGCCAACTGATCTAAGGATGTAACCAATTCTCCGTGTCCACCCAACTCGGCTGCAACCCGGTCGTATCGTGCCGGTGTGAGTTCGCAGCTATGTGTGCGATCGGCGCCAAACTCACGGATCTGAATCTGGTGCTCCGCATTCCATTTCGCGTCATTGCCGACGATGGCCACGAGCGGTGTGTCCTCGCGAACTGCGGTTTCAAACTCAGCGAGATAAAAGCCAGCTGTACCATCGCCCATGATTGTGATGGCTGGCTGATCTGGTCGGACAGCCTTCGATCCAATAGCGTATGGAATCGACCCACCAATAGCCCCGGAGGGCCCATTGATCATGGCGTACTCAGAATCGAGTATGGCCTGGCACCACTGTCCAATCTCTCCCCCGTCAACAATGAAGGATGCCTCCGGAGATTTTGAGATCCATGGAGCGACAGCCTTTGCAAACTCCATAGGCCCGATCTTGTCGCCGTTGTCAGGCGCTTCATCCCAGCCTGCGGGTCGATAACTTACGGCGCTTTGAACTTCTTCGACCCAGCCATTTGTAGAGTGCTTCGGGATCGAAGCTTTCAGCTGTTCCAAAACTTCAGTCGCGCTCGCTGTAACTTGGAGACTGATACGCGCACCGAGGCGGGATTGGTCTTTTTCCAGAACGGCAGTTTCTGAATCAATTTGGATTATGTGGCAGTTAGATTTGAGGACGGCATCATCACCAAAGCCGACCATGAAGTTAAGCGGCTTTCCAATTGAAATGATGAGATCGCTTTCTCCCAAAACCTCTGCAAATGCTCCGAGACGCGGAGCACGTAAGCCACGTGGGCTTTCAAATGCAACGCAGGGGATATTCAGCTGTGACGATATCGCATCGACTGAAGCCTTGGCATGTGGTCGGCAGAAGTCAGGGCCAAGTAAAATCATCGGTTTTTCGGATGATGCTATCGCTGACTCTATCTGAGAGAGCTGATCGTTCGATAAAGAATTGAGCGCCTCTGGATCGGCAACGCATGACTCAGCTGATTGTTCACCGGTCTGCCGTAACACATCATCAGGCAGAGCTAAATGCACTGGTCCCGGTCGACCATGCTTAGCCAAAGCAATGGCCTTCAGGATGTCAGTCTTGAGCTCGTTCCCTGCCCGCGCTCTAAAACTTGCCTTCACCATCGGCGCCGCGGTCGCACATTGGTCAAGCTCTTGGAATGCGCCATGACTATCTCTCGATCGAGGTGAATCGCCGCTAAGGATGACAACAGGCGTCTCGGATTCCTTCACCGTGTACATGGCGGAGAGACCGTTCGCAAATCCAGGCCCCGCAGTCAGCAGCGCAATACCTACATCGCCAGTCATTTGGGCTGCGGCTTCCGCCATATAGACAGCCGCACCTTCATGGCGAGTATGGATGATGCGCATGTCATGATCCATTGTGGCGTCATAGACCGGCATAATCTGGTTGCCGGAGAGAGAGAAGATTGTTGTGACACCTGCTTCTTTAAGGCCAGCCACTAACCAATCAGCGCCGCGCATCTGCTTGCCGTCCATGGGCGAATTCCTCAAAATNCATCATCTGGCGATTAATGTATCTTGAAGCGTAACCCTCTGCCTTATGGCGAATTGACCGATCCCAAAANGAGAAAGGCCGGATGAGCAATCCGGCCTAACGAGAGAGTTTAATTCAATTGCAAAACCAAATCACGCTGCTGAATGTGTTGCTTGCAGACGTGCTAACATCCGGGCCTGAGCAAACAGGCGGTCGCGACTACGGTTTTGCGACCGTTCGCGTTGACGTCGTACTCTTTCCATCACACGCGCCAGTCTCCTGTCGCGTACGCGTGCAACCAACAGCCTCAAACTATTCAATCGTTGGGCTTCGGTCTGCATCGATATCGCTCCTTCTTGTCCTTCTAAGATGACATCGATCAATCTGATTCAGTCAGCAGCAGCAACCTGNGNGGCGTGCAAAGTTGGTTGGAAGCGNTCGGGTAGACNGCATCTGTGGCGCAAATGTCCTCAATAGATCAGTGCGAATNCAACTCGAATCTNTCTCCGGCTTCTGAGTTGCCGCGTGGTTTCGNCCGTTGACCGNCAGGAGAATTTCAGCTTTATGGNNTGTGGGACACCCTTCCCCAACGAAGGGCAACTATCTGGAAGGATAGATANATGACAAGTCTGACCAAACCGGCCCAACGGCCGGCNAATCCTCATTTCTCATCCGGCCCATGCGCGAAGCGCCCGGGTTGGTCTCNTGAAGTTTTAAAGAATGCGTACCTNGGACGNTCTCATCGGGCGGCNGAAGGCAAAGTNCGTCTGCGCGCAGCTGTAGACAAAACGAAACAACTTTTAGCACTGCCAGACGATTANGTTTGCGGCATCGTTCCGGCATCTGATACCGGCGCGTTTGAGCTGGCAATGTGGTCGATGCTCGGCGCACGCGGTGTCGATATGCTGGCNTGGGAGAGCTTCGGTTCAGGCTGGGTCAATGANGCCGTCAAGCAGCTCAAGCTCGAGAACTGTCGTGAAATTAAAGCGCCCTACGGGCAGCTGCCGGATCTCACAGAAGTCAACTTTGACCATGATGTGCTGTTTACATCAAACGGAACGACGTCTGGCGTACGNGTTCCCAACTACGATTGGATACCANACGATCGCGCGGGGCTGACATTTGCNGATGCGACNTCAGCAGCGTTCGCGCAGCCGATCGACTGGCCAAAGGTCGATGTTCTGACATTCTCGTGGCAGAAGGTGGTAGGAGGTGANGCGGCGCATGGTATGCTGGTGCTCTCGCCGCGCGCGGTCGAGCGCCTAGAGACTTATGTGCCTCCACGTCCGCTACCCAAGATCTTCCGCTTGACCAAAGGTGGGAAACTTATCAAGGGCGTTTTCGTCGGTGAGACGATCAATACGCCGTCGATGCTCTGCGTAGAGGATTATCTNGATGCACTCTCTTGGGCNGAAAACATAGGGGGNGGGGCAGAACTCATGGCGCGTGCAGATCGCAATGCACAAGTCATTCATGATTGGGTGCAACGTNCCGATTGGATCCAGAACCTCGCCGTTGATCCAGCTACATGGTCGAACACGTCGATCTGTTTGAAGATTGCCGACCCGGTCGTGGCGCAATCATCTGAGGAGCAGCAGTCGACATTCGCAAAGGCGCTTGTCGCGAAGCTGGAAGCAGAGGGCGTTGCCTATGACATCGGCGCCTACCGCGATGCACCCCCGGGGCTGAGGATCTGGACAGGGTCAACTGTCGAAGTGGCAGATCTGGAAGCGCTGACGCCATGGCTTGACTGGGCATTCGCTGAAACGAAAGCCGGGCTAGCCACAGCGACCTAAGCCCATTTTGCGTCTTGCCAGCAGTGCTCGTTTTGCGCTGCGGCTACNAAATCCTCATCACCAGTTGAACAAACCAAGAGTGGATAAGCTATCATGGCCCCGCGCGTACTTATCTCAGATGCACTTTCCGAAACTGCAGTCCAAATCTTCCGTGATCGCGGACTTGATGTGACGTTCGAACCAGAGCTTGGCAAGAACAAAGAAGAGCTTGCCAAGATGATCGGGGAGTTTGATGGCCTNGCTATCAGGTCCGCCACCAAGGTTACGGATAAGTTGCTCAAGTCAGCCGACAATCTCCGTGTTGTCGGACGAGCTGGTATTGGCGTCGACAATGTCGATATCAAGGCAGCTACTGCCAAGGGCGTGATTGTCATGAACACACCCTACGGCAACTCAATCACGACGGCTGAGCACGCCATTTCAATGATGCTTGCCTTGGCGAGGCAGATACCGGCAGCGGATACATCGACCCAGCAAGGCAAGTGGGAGAAGTCCCACTTCATGGGAGTGGAGATCACAAGTAAGGTCCTTGGCATTATCGGATGCGGCAACATCGGCACCATCGTTGCAACGCGTGCGCTNGGCCTTCGCATGAAAGTCATCGCATATGATCCGTTCCTGTCGCCGGAACGCGCAAGCGAACTTGGAGTGGAAAAGGTTGAACTGGATGAATTGCTTGCGCGGGCGGAATTTATCACGCTGCACACGCCGCTCACTGACAAGACAAAAAACATTCTAAGTCGGGAAGCTCTGGGCAAGACGAGACCAGGTGTGCGCATCATCAATTGCGCCCGCGGCGGTTTGGTTGATGAAGAGGCCGTCGCGGATGGCTTGCGTGTTGGCCATATCGCCGGTGCGGCGTTTGATGTTTTCCAAGAGGAACCAGCAAAGNCCAATCCATTGTTCGGTTTGGACAATGTCATCTGCACGCCGCATCTTGGTGCCGCAACAACTGAAGCNCAAGAGAATGTCGCGCTNCAGATAGCTGAGCAAATGTCGGACTACCTGCTTACGGGTGCAATTTCCAATGCAATTAACTTCCCNAATATCTCTGCAGAAGAGGCGCCCAAACTTGAGCCCTTCGTCAAGCTGGCTGATCAACTCGGTTCGTTTGCCGGCCAGTTAACAGAGACGGGTCTAAAAGGCGTTCGCATAGAGTTTGTTGGAGAGGTTGCCGAGATGAACACGGCTGCGCTCACGTCAGCTGCGATAGCTGGAGTCTTACGGCCACTTCTCTCNGACGGCGTCAATATGGTGTCGGCTGTCGAGGTCGCGAAGGAGCGTGGTATTGAGATTGAAGAAGTTCGGCGCGGTGTGGGGGGCGCTTACCAGACCTACATGCGTTTCGGTGTGGTGACCGAGCGGCAGGAGCGCTCTGTCGCGGGCACAGTATTTTCTGACGGTAAGCCGCGCATCATCCAGGTGAAGGGCATCAACATGGAAGCTGAACTGGCACCGCACATGCTCTACGTGACGAACCATGACAAGCCAGGTTTCATCGGCAGGTTNGGTCAAGTCATGGGCGAAGCTGACGTCAACATCGCCACGTTCAATCTTGGTCGGGATCAGCCTGGCGGGGACGCNATTTGTCTTGCAGCGGTNGACGCTCAAGTCTCAGATGAGGTGCTCAATNNAGTCAAGGCACTTCCAATGGTCACCAGTGCTCACCGCCTGGAATTCTAAAGGGCGACCGACTAANGGCTAAACCGCCGCTGAAATAGTCTTGAACATGCCACTTTACGGCGGCACACGATCTAGTCTTATATCTGACCGCGCTTCTACCGAGTTGGGTGGAAGCAGTTCCGCANTTAGGAGACTTCTATGCGTGTGCCGTTGTTTNCCGTTCTTCTCATGGTCACATATGCTGCCCATGCAGAGGAATTGACTGTCCAATCGAAGATTGACGCTGTTACCGTCTTTCCTCGTGGCGCCGAGATANAGCGCATCGCTAAAGTCGAAGTCCCAGAAGGCTCCCACGCGGTTATTCTCTNTGACTTGCCGGAGGGAACGGATCTAAACTCTATTCGGGTTGAANGCAGAGCATCCGGAAATTTAGAAATTGGTGCTGTTGATGCGCGCCGAACAGATATCCTGCGCCGAGATAACGAACAGAGTAAATCTGAACGTCGAAAGCTCGAAGATGCAATCGAAGAACAAAGCGACCGGTTGGCCGAACTCAATGCCAAAATTGAGTCTCGGCTTGTACAAAAGCGCTTTGTCGAGAACTTGGCCGGTCTGCCCACAGCAGGTGGGAATGCTGGCGGCAANGATGCTGGTCCCCCGCAAGACTGGGTNCAGTTGCTTGCACTAATCGGTACAAGTCTCGGGGAGATTCAGGACGCGATTTTGCAGTTGCGGGTCGGCGTGCGTGANAAAACGCGCAAGATAGAAGATCTCAAGAAAGAGTTGGCCGCTCTTGCACCACAACAAATCCGTCGCACAGAAGTCAAAGTCAATGTCATTGCAGCTTCTAAGCTGGAAGCCGCTCTCACTGTAAAATACCAGGTCCGCAATGCGCGTTGGATGCCGCTGTATGATGCGCGGTTGGAAACAGGCTCACGCAATGTCCCTTCGAAATTAAGTTTGACCCGTCGTGCTTCGATTGCGCAGCAAACGGGTGAAGAATGGAAAAACGTCGTCGTCTCGCTTTCGACNGCACGCCCAAGCNGACGCAGCGGTGCCCCTGAGCTNTATCCTCTTAAGGTCGACTTTCAGCCAGAACGTCCGCCAGCACCCCTCCCGCGTGCAAGAACCGAGGCTGCAGTTCCTCAAATGTCGCCCCGCTCTCTACGTAGCAAGAAAGTAGCAAAGCCGGCCGTGGCGATGGCTGTTCGCGAACGAGCTGCAGATATCCAAGCGAGTGGTTTTCAAGCCACCTTTAAAGTACCCGATCGTATTGATGTCGCCGGAACCGGCGATGCAAAACGTGTGAAGATCGAAACAATTGATGTCGAGCCTTCGCTCGTNGTGAGATCTGTTCCAAAGTACGATACGACAGCATTCCTTTACGCAAAAATGACACTGCCAAAGGGCATTGCTCCACTTCTGCGTGGGCGTGTNATTCTGTTTCGCGACAAAACTTACGTCGGGCGCGGAAGCTTGCCGCAATTGGCCTCGGGTGAGNTCCATGAACTTGGTTTTGGATCGGACGACGCCGTTCGCATCAAATACAACAAGATTGGTGAGACAAGAGGCGAAACCGGAATAATTTCGTCCTCACGGACCGACCNACGGAAGTTCAAGATCANCATCAAGAACTTCCATGAACGCCCAATCACCTATTCAATTCTCGATCAGCGTCCCGAATCGCTTAACGAAGAAATCAAGGTCGAACTCGTCGGTGCAACAAAACCATCGAAGAGTAATGTCAAGGATCGCAGCGGTGTCCTTGCCTGGGAAGGAAAGCTGGGTCCGGAGCAGGAAAAGGTAATTGATTTCGGCTATGTAGTTTCNTGGCCCGCCGACAGAAAAGTTCAATATCGGCGGTAGNTCGCAGGTATGATCTCACGCCAGAGATTGTATCCCTTTGCAATGCTCTGATATAGTCCCGAAGCCCCGGTATTGAGCCGGGGTTTTTTGTGCAACAGCAACTGATGACCGGGAACTAGAGAATGGCGAACGTAGTCGTCGTGGGAGCCCAGTGGGGCGACGAAGGCAAAGGCAAGATTGTCGATTGGCTATCTGAGCGTGCGGACGTTGTCGTGCGTTTTCAGGGCGGTCATAACGCCGGCCATACACTGGTTATCGGAAATCAGGTCTACAAACTCTCGTTGTTACCATCTGGTGTTGTCAGACCGGATAAACTAGCTGTCATAGGCAATGGCGTCGTCGTTGATCCCTGGGCGCTTATCGCCGAAATTGAAGGACTTCGCTCACAGGGTTTGACGATTTCTCGCGACAACCTACGGGTCGCAGAGAATGCAACTTTGATTCTGCCGCTCCACCGCGAACTCGACAGAATGCGGGAAGACGCAGCCGGTAGAGGAAAGATCGGAACCACACAGCGCGGCATCGGTCCAGCTTACGAGGACAAGGTGGGGCGGCGCGCAATTCGTGTGCAGGATCTCAAAAACCTCGACACGCTTGAAGCCAAGCTTGATCGCATTCTAGTGCACCACAACGCGCTGCGTCGCGGCCTTGAGCAGCCAGAGATTCAGCGAAGCACGTTGGTGGCGGAGCTGACGGAGATCGCTCCCAAGCTCCTGCCCTATATGGATGTGACTTGGGATTTGCTGGATCAAAGCCGACGAGCCGGTAAGCGGATATTGTTCGAAGGTGCTCAAGGTGTGCTTCTGGATATCGATCATGGAACTTACCCATTCGTCACTTCATCCAACACAGTTGCAGCACAAGCGGCTATCGGTTCAGGAATTGGCCCCGGCGCTGTGGGCAATGTGCTCGGTATTGCCAAAGCTTACACAACACGCGTGGGTTCTGGTCCATTCCCGACAGAACTCAATGACGAAGTGGGTCAGATGTTAGGTGAGCGTGGCCATGAGTTCGGCGTCGTAACGGGGCGTGCTCGCAGGTGTGGTTGGTTTGATGCAACGCTCGTTCGCCAGATGATCAAGGTCTCTGGTATCAACGGCATCGCTTTGACGAAACTCGACGTGCTTGATGGATTTGACGAGATTAAAGTCTGCGTTGGATATGAGCTCGATGGCGAGAGGATCGATAGGCTACCTGCAGGTACCAACGCTCAGGAACGCCTTACACCCGTGTATGAAACGCATGAAGGGTGGAGTGATACAACGCGTGGAGCACGGACGTGGTCCGATCTGCCAGCGCAAGCCGTAAAGTACGTACGCCATATTGAAGAGCTGATCGAGTGTCCGGTAACGCTTTTGTCAACGAGCCCGGAACGCGACGATACTATCCTTATGCGNGATCCGTTCGAAGACTGATGACGAGGCTGGTAGCGCNATGNANGANGGAGATGGCATACTCGCGATCTGGCATGATTGCACCGTAGNCTCCGAAGATTCGTTCGAGCATTGGTATCAAAGCGAGCATCTNNTAGAACGTGTTTCGGTACCAGGNTTTCGGGTCGGCCGNCGCTATGAAGCAATCGAGGGNGACCGCCAGTATTTCACTTATTACGNAGTGGATAGTCCTGACGTTCTGACCTCCGGAGCATATGTTGATCGATTGAACGATCCAACACCACTGACGAAGCAGATCATGTCCGGTATCTTCGTTCGACCTAGTCGTACCGTCTGCCGAAGGACACATCACTCAGGANCAATTGAAGGCAGCATAGTCGTCACAGGTGNCGCGATGAGCATTGCTGAGCTGGAGAGCTGTCAAAGTGAGTTGTCCGGTCTTCCACGAACTGNCGGCATAGCAAATGTGCAAGTCTGGTCCGGCGTGGAAGATGCAAGCGACNTTGGTTCNCGAGAGCAGCAGCTGCGCGGAGGCGACGAAACAATAGCNGGTTGCATCATGGTATCCGNCTTGCGGAAGCGAGACGCAGAANCTGTTAGTGAGTGGATGAGAAGTAATACCGCTGTAAAGCCAGAACAAGTCGGCACCTATAGGCTGCTCTGCCAACTGCATGAANTAGCTCTATAGGATCGGCGGCGCATCCGGGCGAGCGGGACACCGGAGATCGATGATGGACTCTGAAGCAACAAAGAAAGCCTCTGATAAAATTTGGCAGGCTTGGCAGAATGGTGAAGTGATCGACGCTTTGCCGTCTGACTGTAAGCCGACCACGCGTGAGAGTGGCTATGCGATTCAGGCTCGGCTCGAAGGCCTCAGTAGCAGCCCCCTGTTTGGTTGGAAGATTGCGGCCACGAGCGCCGCCGGTCAGGCGCACATTGGCGTAGATGGGCCAATTGCTGGGCGACTGCTCGCCGAGCGTATCTTCTCGGATGGCAGTGTCCTCAACTTTGGTGCCAATCGCATGGCTGTTGTGGAACCTGAGTTTGCCTTCCGCATCGGTGAGACAATTGCACCGCGTGCGAAGACATACACCACAGACGAAGTGCTCTCCATGGTTTCCGATTTGCACCTTGCGATCGAATTGCCCGACAGCCGGTTCGTAGACTTTGTATCAGTCGGTGCTGCCAACCTGATTGCGGACAACGCTTGCGCACATGAGTTTGTGCTTGGTCCGAAAGTTCCGGTAAACTGGCGCGATGTTGATTTGTCTCAACACAAAATGAAAGCGGAAGTCGTTGGCAAGTTCCAACATGATGGAATTGGATCGAATGTGCTAGGCGATCCGCGAGAGGCCCTAACTTGGCTGATCAATGAGGTTGCGGGCCTAGGATTAACTATCGCAGCTGGGCAAGTCATTACCACGGGAACTTGCGCGGTTCCACTTCCGGTCGCTGCAGGCGATGAAATTAAAATGGACTTTGGCACTTTGGGACAGGTCAGCATGTCGTTCGACAGTGTATAGTATTTAATGAGTTGGAAATCCTTGCGAGCAAGCCATGTTCAGACTGATTAGTGCCACGCCTAGTCCATATGCACGCAAGGTGCGCATAGCGCTGCTAGAAAAGGCCATCCCATTCAAACTCGTAACCGAGGTCCCTTGGGATCACACAACGACTGTTCCCCAACATAATCCGCTCGAAAAACTGCCGGTGTTGATTTGTGAGGATGGCTCGTCGGTCTATGAATCGTCGTTTATCCTGGAGTGGCTGGAAACGAAGTTCCCCAAGCCGGCACTATATCCTGCGGATCCTGTAGAGCGCCTCCGCGCGCGCCGTCTCGAAGTGTTGGGCGACGGCGTTTGCGATGCTGTTGTTCTGACCTTTTTTGAGAACATGCGCGATGCAAACAGTGTCAGTACGGAGTGGTTGGCCAGACAGCGGAGGAAAATCGAAGGTGGCATGAGTGCGATTGCTGAGTTGATTGGTAGCAAGACTTATGCAGTCGGCAATCAATTTAGTCTGGGTGACATCGCAGCCGGCACGACTTTGGCCTATCTCGAAACGCGCTATCCAAAATTGGAATGGCGATCGCTGTACCCGAACCTTGCGATCTACTCGGATAATCTCGAGCAACGAGAGTCATTTGCACAGACAAAACCTGTTCCCCAGAAGATTACCGACAAGGTTGTCTGACGCGAACTTCGAACACACACCTTCGTCATTCGGGATGCCCGGGTGTGAAATTTTTATCGCTGTAAGATTGAACGTGTCTTATCACATTCCGAATAACCGTCATCACCTGTTGGGTGAAACTGCAAATAGCTGACGGAACAGGCATAGTACGCTGACCGAAACATAACGGGAGGCGCTGGATGCGGCAGATGGCATTGATTGGGTTCATGCAGGCACAGAACTGCTCGAACTTTGCTGCGTCTTGGCGCCATCCGGACTCGCGCACAGATTTCACGTCACCAGAGTTTTATGCCCACATCGCCCGTATTCTCGAGGATGGTAAGTTTCATCTGGCCTTCTTTGATGATCGTCTCGGCATGCCGGAATACTCAGGCGGCAATTTTGCCGATGCTGTTAAACACGGTATTCGTTGCGTGAAAATGGACCCCATCGCAACACTTATGCCGATGGCAATGTCAACAACCCGTCTCGGTCTTGGCGCGACGATGTCGACAACCTACTACGAGCCTTTCCATGTCGCACGCATGTTCGCGACACTTGATCTAATGACCCACGGTCGGTCGGCTTGGAACATTGTAACATCCCTCAATGATACCGAGGCCCAGAACATGGGGCGCGACAAAGTCATTGATCACGACTTGCGTTACAACCGGGCTGATGAATTTATGGAGGTCGTCCTTGGCCACTGGGATACGTGGGCAGATGACTCGCTGATTGTCGACAAATCAACCAACACGTTTGCGGATCCGGAGAAGGTTCAACGGCTTGATCATAAGGGCCAATTCTTTTCTTCTCGTGGTCCGTTCACCGTCCCGCGTTCGTCTCAGGGACATCCAGTCTTGATCCAGGCCGGACAAAGCGGTCGCGGACAGCGGTTCGCAGCCGATTGGGGGGAGTTGGTTTTCGTGGTCTATCCCAATCTTGAGATTGGAAAAGAATCCTACAAAAGCCTGAAGCAACAAGCTTCCGACGCGGCACGTGACCCTGACACTATGCGCATCTCCCATCTCATCACGCCAGTCATTGCCGAGACACGGGATGAGGCTGAGGATAAGCGTGCACTATTGGAAAGCCTTCCAATTGAAGAAGACTCATTGATGCTACTGTCCGAAGTCTTGAACTTCGACTTCGGATCTAAACCTTTGGACGAACCATTCACTGACGAAGAACTTGCAAGTATGTCCGGGCTGCAGGCCTATCGTGACCGGGCAATACAAGGCAGTGGGAAATCCAATCCATCCATTCGCGATTTCATCAATGTCACGCAACGCGGTCGATTGCGCCATCCGATTGTAGGGACCGGCNAGGACATAGCGGACATGATGGAAGAGTGGTTCACAACGCCAGCCTGCGATGGCTTTGTCATTAGTGCATCGTGNNTGCCTGGTACATTCGAAGANTTTGTCAAATGGGTTGTACCAGAGCTTCAGAAGCGCGGCCTTTATCATCAAGATTATGCAGGCCAAACTCTCCGCGAAAACCTCGGTTTAGCGAGACCTGCAGTCGGAGCNTGGAAGTCTAGGCTCAGCAACTAAGCAGCGCGGTGTTTCAAGCGCGCAGAACGTGAGGTGAGGAAATGCCAACAGTTCAGGCCGAGAANCTTCGGAGTATTGTACAGCAACTCTTCGTGGGGGCGGGGGCATCAAGCGAGGAAGCACAGATTGTCGCTCGACACTCNGTGGCCGCCAATCTCGCAGGGCATGACTCTCATGGTGTAATCCAGATCCCAATTTATCTCGATCGTATCGAGANAGGGCACATCATCCCNGGCGCTCCTTTTGAGATCAAACAAGAGTCTCCAACAAGCACCGTGATCGATGGCAACTGGGGCTTTGGTTATGTGGTTGCCGAGCGAGCAACCAAGATGACAATCGAGAAGGCCAAAAAGTCCAACGTCGCAGCAGCAACGATCATGCGCCAGAGCCACATCGGTCGCGTCGCAGCCTATCCCCTTATGGCCGCACGCGAGGGAATGATTGCGATCATGACAGCTGACTCAGGGCGATCACCCAAAGCCGTCGCTCCGTTCGGTGGTCGTGAANCGAGGCTCGGCACCAACCCTATCTGCATAGCAGTTCCAGCNGATCTTGAGCAGCCGCTCGTTGTTGACATGGCAACATCAGCCGTAGCGGCTGGCAAGATCAAGTTAGCTCAAGCTAAGGGCATCGACATTCCCGAAGGATGGGTCGTCGATGGAGAAGGCAAGGCGACGACAGATGCCTGGGCCTGGGGNAAAGGTGGTGGCGTACTGCTGCCATTAGGTGGTCCCGAGGGCCACAAGGGCTATGGATTATCGGTCATGGTCGAGATCTTATCTGCACTTCTGCCCGGTTTGGGTTTTGGCGTTGACCCAAATGGCCGACACAATGACGGCTGCTTCTTGGCCGTGTTTAATACGGCAGCTTTTCGAGATCTTGCTACATTCAAGAAAGAGGTCGCTGAGTTTGCGCACTATCTAAAAGATACGCCACCTGCACATGGCTTCAACGAAGTCCTCTATCCGGGNGAGGTTGAATTGCGGACTGAGAAAGAGCGATCGGCAAATGGCATCGCGGTTGATGATGAAACCTGGGGCAAGCTCGCCGCTTTTGCGGAAAAGTTTGGNTTTGAAGGTTTAATGGGTGANGCAGGAGTCGGCCATGAGTGATCAGATCCGCATGATGGCTGCCACTGGTCTGCTAGGCTACGGTTTCGGTGAAGATGCGTTCCGAGCTGGTCTCGATATGGATCTGGACTTCATCGCTGCCGACGGCGGTTCGATGGACCCAGGGCCGCATTATCTTGGCGAAGGCGTCCCGTTCGTTTCACGGATGGCTCTCAAGCGAGACATTGGTTTGATGCTTGATGGTGCGCTAGAGCGCGGTATACCCATGTTGATTGGGTCGGCTGGTGGNGGCGGAAGCGCTCCGCAAGTTGCCGTAGTTCGCGAGATCGTCGAAGAAATCGCAGCCGAGCGCGGNTACAGTTTCAAGATGGCTGTCATCCATGCAGACCAGGAAAAAGAATANCTCCATCAGAAACAACGTCANGGAAAGATCGAGCCCTTAGGACCGATCGATGAAATGACAGCCGAAACCATCGACGATACCNATCGCGTCGTCGGAATGATGGGTGTTGAGCCTTTCCAGGAAGCANTAAAGTCTGGAGCGCAGGTTGTTATCGCGGGGCGTGCCACAGACGCATCCATTTATTCGGCAATTCCGTTGATGCNTGGCTTTGANCCCGGCCTCGTCTGGCATCTTTCAAAAATTATCGAGTGTGCAGGACAGGTCACAACACCACGAACCGGCCAGGACTGTGTAATTGGCACACTGGCCAAAGATCATTTCATTGTCGAGCCAGCCCATCCCGACAAGCGTTGCACGCGGATGAAGATCGCAGCGCATACGCTTTATGAAAACCCAAGTCCNTATCATCTCGAAGAGCCCGACGGTACGCTTGTAACAGTCGACTCCACCTANGAACAAATCGANGANCGTCGNGTGCGCGTGGCCGGAAGTCGATTTGAGCGATCAAATCGNTANACCGTNAAACTNGAGGGTGTNCGGAAAGCTGGCTATCGCACAGTCTTCATTGCCGGCGTCAGAGACCCAATNCTCATCTCAGTTNTCGATGAATTCATTGCATCTTGCCATGAGCGCGTCGCTCGTGAAGTAGCGGCTCTTGGCATTGAGAGAGATGACTATAAGCTCAACATACGCGTCTATGGGAAGACCGGGACGATGGCCGCGCGTGAGCCTGTCAGGGATGCCGAGCCACATGAATTGGGCTTGCTTGCAGAAACTCTGGCAGACGATGAAGATACATCAAAGGCTGTAATGGCAAAAGCGCGCTATGCCTTGCTTCATACAGACTTTCCTGGCCGAAAGTGCATTTCAGGTAACCTGGCAATCCCATTTTCACCATCAGATATGCCGGTCGGTCCAACATACGAATTCAGCATGTGGCACATCATGGAGATCGATGATCCTCTCGAACCATTCCCTATTGAGATGGTGGAGGTTTAACAATGGCCACTCTTGCCGAACTCACGAATGTGCTGCGGTCGAAGAATGCGGGAGCCCTGCTCGTGACGCTCGACCTTATGTTTGAAGACGATGCCACTTATGAGCGTGTTCGTGATAGCGGCGTGCTAACCGATACGCTAATCGCGGATCTCTACAGCGTATCCCAGAATGAGGTCTCAATAATCCCCTATGATGTGGCTAAGGCAATCAAGATTACAGTCCCGCGCCTCGTCCCATCGGGAAGCTTTGGAGATACGGACATCTACGGTGCGCAACAACACGCGCCTTTGTTAAACATTGAAATTCCGGATTAGCCGTAGTTCACGCTCGGCTCATGTTGATGGTTATCTGCGATCAATAGTTGACGAGGACTGCTGCACTACCTTGCTCATCAGAGCGTATCAGAAGTGCCTGATCTTCGGATCCATCATTTCCGCTAACTTCAAGCAGGCGTTCATGAATGCCAATTTGATCTGAGATGTTGTCCGTCTGAGATGCAAGCGAACTGTCAATTATCTTTCTTGAACAGTAGCGAGCAACTATCTCACAACTGCCATCTGGTAGATCTGACGCATTCGAGACACCGGCGATTATGCGGCTGCCTTGTTTCACAAAATCCTTAAATACCTAATAGAACTCCAACACATCTGGCAGTTCGAAATGAGAAAGTGAATCAACGAGAACCGTCGTATTGTCTGAGGGAAGCAGCGGTGTGGTGGTGAATGCCCCATTCTACAAAGCTCTCGCGAGGCAAAGTCGGCGCATGAAGGAGCTAGAACTCGTGTTGTAATGCTCTACCGTCACCACAATGATTGAACCAACGTCTTGACCTGCTCGTGTCTTTCTTGACGAGTTCTTTGGTTCCGAAACTGCAGCGGCTACAAGGTCGTCGGCCAACACTGCATCGAGCTTTTGAATCAGCTTGTCTGAGAGTCTCTCAAAGCCCCGACCTGTGAACTCCAGTTCAAAGAATGAACTCATTGGCTTGCTGCCAAGGTCCTCAATTTGCTCCGTGTAGCTTGATGCGTCACGGCTCTTGAGCAGGTCACATAATGTCGAAAAATCTGCTCCAGGTGTGATCGTCATTAGCCGAAACAGATGCCGCAACTGGGAGCGACACTGGGCAACAAGTGCAGTCCCCAAGAAACCTTCACAGACGTGGCACTGCATTTCGAAGGTCTTGCTCAGAGCCTGCGTTCTGGTCAGAGGATCAGAAGCAACGCTAACCATCGCAAACGGGTTTAAGAGTCCTGTATTATAGAAATTTATACTTGATGCGGTTTATATGGGCATCCCGTAACCTCTGGCGTGAGAGGCAAGGCGGAACTTCTGAGCGGCTACTCAGACTTCATACCACTACCCTCTGATGGAGGATGAGTAGTAATGGCAGGTGCAGTACGTACTTGGGTATGTCGGAACAGAAGATGATTTTCTTGAATGCACCAAAAGTTCTTACGGACACGACCAGGCAATGTGACCAACCACAACCTGGAAGATGCTAATATGTCGACTGATGGCTTTTAGCGTCTGCGTTGAAAAAAGCCGAACGTAAAGGGAGATCGCCCAACCGCCCCTTCTGTTTATCAGTTGTTCGAATCAGTTGAGTCTGGCTCCAAAGTTGAAGGATACAACACACTTTGCCCCACAGGGGCAAGGTGTGTCTTCACCAAGGTTGAATAAATCCTTTGAGATCCAATGAAGACTGATTTGATGGTCCAATAGATCCATTGGTTTGATCCTTGATTGAAGTTCACATCAGGATCCACGAAGCATCCGAGTTTACGAGGATGCGAAGTAAAGGTTGTAGTGAGCGAAGCGAATGAAAATCTTTTCTCTTGATCCCTTTGATCCTCCTTCAGCATTCTATGATGCCCTTGAACCCAATGATCGACACTGATGGTTGCCTGGATCCAATGTCCATTTGGGTCAACTGGATCTGGATCAAGATCTTCTCGCCAGATCAAGGGATCAATTGCAGGCCTATCGTCTGATTATGGGATATGATAGTTCCACAATGTCTGTAGCAGTGGACTTAGGCATCTTTAGTCCGCTATGCCTGCTGAGCAAAGTCGATCCTGGAACGCACGAGGTGGCAACAGCAGCCTAACTATGACTCAGGGACTGGTGATGTCGTTTTGCTGTAGATTTATGTGCGTTTTTATTTTCATAGAAGAAGATCTTTAATTTAAATCAACGAAAATCAATGGGTTAAGAAAATAAGTTGTTCTCCATCTGGGAAAAAATATGCTCAAGGCGGCAGCCTGCTAAGCTGCCGTAGCTCCCATTTGAACTGCAAGTATGTTCCGTCGGCTATGCGAGAACCGTTATTGCGTTAGGCCATTATGAGGCGCTTTGTGACTTTGTTTCATGCTGGCTTAGCTTATGGACGTTGACGTCGGCAGCATCAACGCATCCGCTGCATCCAGCCTAAACAGTACTGCAAATGGAAACCCCCAGATCGCGCTACATCAGCCCCTACAAAGCATTTCCCAGGAAATTATCTTCGATATCACACGTCACACCGTGCAGTTGAAGCACATTGCACAGTTGACCGGCCTCAGATCTGTTCGTGAGCGGACCAGCCAAAAGGCGATACGGACCATTCGCAGCCATTATGTCGTAACGCGGTTGAAGATTGCGCAACAGCTGCGGATGTCTGGCCGTTAGAAGATCCCAGTCGGAACGTAATTTGTCTATCGAGCTGGCAACCGAAACTACAATTGATTTCGAGGTGCCAGCATTCGGTGTGGTCTCAACTGTCGGCTTCCCGAAAGCAACAACCGATTGAGACGGTGATTGCTGCACTGCAGGCCGGTTCTTGACAATTTCAGGCAGACGGTTGACTTGTGGAGCCTGAGCCTGAGCCTGAGCCTGAGCCTGAGCCTGAGCCTGAGCCTGAGCCTGAGCCTGAGCTGGAGCGGTTGGTTGTTGCTGAGGTGGTTCGCGATTAACGCTACCGGTCGCAATTCCCGCGGCCGCTACTCCGTTCAGAATAACCAGCGGAACCTCGGGACCATCTGATCCAGTTACTCTCGGTTGTGCGGAAGCTACATGCGTGCGATCAGTCGCACGCGACGGTAGGGGTGGAACGCGCCCACTAGGTGCTTTAGCGACTTTGGGTGTCTCTAGTTGCGTGGTCTTTGGATTTGGTGACGTGGCTGGTATGACAGCAGGCAGTTTTGGCTGCGCATCGTCATCGGAAGCAGATTTCGGTTCGGCAGTCGCAGTTGTAGCCAAAGACCAGCGTTGACGAACCTTGCTTTCGACACTGGCTAATTTGCTTTCGAGAGAATTTAGCGTTCTCTCCAACGTTTCAATCTTAGACGAAACGATTTCATCGTTGGTCGTCGCACTGGCAACCGGCTGCGAAACGAGCGGCTTCAAAAGATCTGGGTGCACCACAGCTGCGGCTAAATAGATCAGCGCAGCACCTGCCAAGCTCACCCAGGAAAGCATGTATAGTCGCCAAAAAACAGCGCCAATTTGCGTTGTTTCACTCGTTGCATTCGTCATCCGTGAACTCCGGAACATTGTTCAGAAGGCCCAAAGGACGCGAGCCAAGCATAACGCGACAAACATCGGCACTTTAAGAAAGTGGGCTGAATCGCGTCAACGGTTCAACACAGTCCCCAGTCCATACACCTGTGGACAGGACACAGAATCCACACCAACTCGCCGCGATAAAACCCAAACCACGTGAATCGCACTAAAATGCTGTTTACTTTATTCAACCTGGAAGACATCTAAGGGCCGTCCTTTGTCAATTACGAGCAATCGGCAACCGAATCATTCGTCAGAGACAAACCTGGCAAACCGGCTGCAAGGGTTGCACAAAACATAGTCGAACTGGAGAGAGCGAATGCCGGTTCAAAATACGTTGTCAGTCATACTTGCCGCAGGCAAAGGGACCCGTATGCGGTCTGATCTGCCCAAACCACTGCATCAAATCGCCGGCAATACACTCCTTGGTCACGTCATGCAGGTGGCAATCAGTGCCGGCCATCAACAGTTGGCCGTGGTGGTTGGTCCGGAAATGGACAATGTCCGTGAAGATAGCCTCAAACATTCTCAAGACACCCAGAGCTATGTCCAGACCCAACAAGCCGGAACAGCCGACGCCTTACTTGCCGCGCGAAGTGCCTTAACGGAGCACTCCGGCGATGTTTTTGTATTGTTTGCCGATACACCATTGCTCCGCTCGGAGACACTCAATCGTGTATCAGACGCTCTTGAGCAGGGAGCAAACATTGTTGTCCTGGGCTTCGAGGCGGAAGATCCAACGGGATATGGCCGCCTACTGACGGATGCAGCCGGAGAGTTGACAGCAATCCGTGAACATAACGATGCGACAGAGCAAGAACGCCAGACCAAGCTCTGCAACTCCGGAGTGATGGCATTCAGGTGCCCAGACCTTTTGGCCCTGCTCGATCAAATTGAGAACAACAACGCCAAACAAGAGTACTACCTGACCGATATTGTCGAAATCGCCCGAAAATCGTCGCTCTCATCCAAAGCCATAAGCTGTGACGAAGCCGAACTGCTGGGCATAAATGACCGCGTGCAACTCGCTGGTGCTGAACATAAGTACCAAGAACGCTTGCGCGAGGACGCTATGCGTAATGGTGCAACAATGATCGCACCAGAAACGGTCTGGTTAAGCTATGACACGGTAATCGGACGCGACGTCATCATTGAACCTAACGTGTTTATGGGGCCGAAGGTCAAGATCGAAGACAACGCTTTAATCCGAGCGAATTCGCATCTCGAGGGCGCTACTGTTGGCAGCGGTAGCCGGATCGGTCCATTCGCACGTCTCCGACCCGGAGCACAACTGTCATCGGGCGTCCACGTAGGTAACTTTGTCGAAGTAAAGAACGTCGAAATGGGCGAAGGGGCAAAAGCAAACCACCTGGCCTACTTGGGAGACGGAAGTGTAGGAGAAGGAGCCAATATTGGCGCCGGAACAATATTCTGCAATTACGATGGTTTCCGAAAACACACCACAACGGTAAAAAAGGGCGCTTTTGTAGGATCAAACAGTGCACTCGTGGCTCCTGTTGAAATTGGAGAGGGTGCTTTCGTTGGATCCGGTAGTGTCGTCACTAAAAATGTTCCCGCAGACTCACTTATGGTCGAAAGAGCTCCCACCACCATCAAAGAGGGGTGGGCCGCAAAATTTCGCAAGCTCATGAGCCGACACAAACGCTGATCAGAGTACAACCGCATAAACCGGCAAAAACGCGTAACAAGGTTTGAATTGTGTCAAAACCGCGAACCGGTCACATAGAATAAAACGTCATTCCCGCGAAACGGAGATCCACATGTGTGGCATTGTTGGCATTCTTGGTTCCAAACCAGTCGCAAACGACTTGGTTGAGGCACTGCGGCGCCTGGAATACAGAGGCTACGACTCCGCTGGTATAGCCACTGTCCAAGCAGGCCAGCTTGCCCGCCGAAGGGCGGAAGGAAAACTGACCAATCTGGCCAACCGCTTGTCCGACGAACCACTTGGCGGATTGTCAGGTATCGGTCACACGCGCTGGGCCACACATGGCAAACCAACCGAAGACAATGCCCATCCCCACATGAATGACCACGTCTCAGTCGTTCACAATGGAATCATCGAGAATTTTGGAGAACTCCGTGATGAATTGATCGAGGCCGGACACACTTTTCAGTCAGAGACTGATACCGAAACGATTGTCCACCTGGTAACGCATTATATGAACACCGGGTTGCAACCTGAAGAGGCAGTTAAAGCAGCACTCGGCCGCCTCAAGGGCGCGTTCGCACTGGGCATCATATTCGCAAATCACGATGACCTTATGATCGCTGCACGCCAGGGCAGTCCGCTCGCTATCGGACACGGCGACGGCGAAATGTACCTGGGTTCGGATGCGATCGCGCTGGCACCTTTCACAACTGCCTTAACCTATCTAGGGGAAGGCGACTGGGCCGCAATCACCCGAAATGAGACCCGGATTTACAACCGCGAAGGCGAGCGGGTCGAACGTCCCAAGGTAACGTCAGTTGCCAGTGCGCTAACAATCGACAAAGGCAATCATCGCCACTTCATGCACAAGGAGATCCACGAGCAGCCTGAAGTGATTAGCCATACGCTCACGAACTACATCGACATGGCAAATCATCAAGTCGACTTCCCCGAGCTTGGGCTGGATCTAGCAGCGATAGATCGCGTGACACTTTCGGCGTGCGGCACCGCCTACTATGCCGGCTTAGTCGCCAAATACTGGATCGAGCGCTACGCCCGCCTACCAGTCCAAATCGATGTCGCATCCGAGATGCGTTATCGTGAGGCGCCCCTTCCGGCTAACGGTCTGGCGGTCTTCATTTCCCAGTCAGGAGAAACTGCAGACACGCTCGCAACGTTGCGCTATTGCCGGGATCAGGGCCAGACAATCGCATCTATCGTCAACGTGCGGACGTCAACAATCGCACGCGAATCAGATGCTATTCTTCCAACGCTCGCAGGTCCCGAAATCGGCGTGGCCTCGACGAAAGCCTTTACATGCCAACTGGCAGCCCTCGCCTGCCTGACATTAGCACTGGCCAGAGCACGCAACACCATTAGCAAAGAAGAAGAACGAGAGATTATAGCGGCTCTCACGGAGGTTCCCCGACACATCGCAACTATGTTGCGTTCGGAGCCTCATTACACCGATATCGCCTACGAACTCTCCAAGGCTAAAGATGTCCTTTACCTTGGAAGGGGCATCAATTTCCCTCTGGCAATGGAAGGTGCACTTAAGCTCAAAGAGATCTCCTATATCCACGCTGAAGGCTACGCGGCGGGCGAACTAAAACACGGCCCAATTGCATTGATCGATGAAAAGATGCCGGTTGTCGTCGTCGCGCCCAAAGATGCTCTGTTTGAAAAGACAATCTCCAACATGCAGGAGGTGGCAGCTCGTGGTGGTCAGATGATCCTAATCTCTGATGCGAGTCCTGATGAAGCCGGTTGTCCTTTGATGCAACACATCCAAACACCACAAGCCCACCCGTTTGTAATGCCCTTAATCCAAGCAGTGCCTGTGCAACTGTTAGCCTATCACACTGCTGTGCAGATGGGAACAGACGTGGATCAGCCAAGAAACCTTGCGAAATCAGTCACCGTTGAATAATTAGCCATAACTCCGTTGAGGAGGGGCAATTTTCGCCTCAATGTTAGAGTGTTATACAAGGAATAGGCCCACTCGATAAAGATGGAACGAGCAGGTCCCTAATGGGAATGCGAAGCTTGACAGGTAATGCTCTGGGAACGGTTCTGGCTTTCACAGCTGGAACGATAATGCTGTGTGTCAGCACGCTGGTAGAAGCTCAGTCGGCAAAATCAAAGGCCTCGATCTCAACCCGGAAAGCGGCACAAGGCGCACTACATGCCGGCTATAAGTCGCTGCAAGGAAAGCAAAACAAGCAAGCAATTGTAGATCTCACCCGTGCCATCAAGTCTGGAAAACTAAGATCAAGCGAAATGGCGAAGGCCCTATATTATAGAGGCCGCGCCTATCGTAACGCGCAAAGACCGGCCGATGCCATTGCAGACTTGACAAGCGCGCTGTGGGTGAAGGGTGCGTTATCAGAACGAGAGCGAAAAGAGGCTCTCGCCTTGAGACAAAAGACGTATCAGCAATTAGGTGTCTCCGGACCGGCAATAGCGAGTACGACCACGACGACGGAACGTGCTCCCCAATTAGCTCCACCAACAAAGCCCCAGCGGACCGCGTCTCCGAAAATACCAACCCGCAAGCCCACGCAGCAGGCGCGAGCTGGGCAGAGCAATTGGACTGCGACGACGAAAAACTCCTCAGGTACGTCCAATCCGATTGCCCAGGCATCGAAGGGCGTGACGTCATTCTTTAGCAACCTGTTCGGAGGGAATTCGGCAAACTCATCGACAACCGGCAGTGCAAACGCCTCAAGCCCAAGCGCAACTTCCGCAGTGCAGCCACAATCATCAACCTGGCAATCCCAAACACGCACAGCTCAAACAACGCGCACCCGAGTTCCACCAAAGCAAGCGACACCGACCCAGGTTGCTTCAACTGGAAAGTACTTTATCCAGGTCGCCACGCTGCGAGATNNAGGACAAGCGAAAACTGTAGCCAACTCAGTTGCGCAACGGCATGGTACATTATTGAAGGGCCGACGACCAACAGTTGAGACTGGCGTCCTTGGCAATATGGGCAAATTCTATCTCGTGCGAATTCGCGCNTTCCGCACGGAAACAGATGCGGCAAAGCTTTGTAGCAAGCTTCTGGCTAGCGGTCTCGATTGTCTGNTCAATAAAAGTTAGACGGACACAAGCACGACCTTCCCACAGAAATTGACCATNCAAGTCAACNTAAGCNTGGAATTCTTCCAAGTTCCCTCNTTTTAACNTATAAGTAANTAGGGCTCAGCGACGAACNCTGCCGCAATCCAGGATTTCCGTGCNAAGATGTCGACAGACGAACCTGCCGATCCAAAGCCCAAACGNCTACAAGGACGNCGCGCCGAGCNCCGACAACGGGCGCGCGAACGAAAACGCAGACAGCGCAAACCATTCTCACTCGGAACGCGTCTTCGAAACTATTTCCTAACGGGTCTCGTCGTCGTCGGCCCAATCACGATTACCATCTACATCGTATGGTGGTTCATCCAAATCATCGATGCTTGGGTCAAGCCTTTNGTNCCTAATGCCTATGATCCAGACACCTACCTGCCATTCCATATTCCAGGAATTGGACTGATCTTCGGTGTCATCGCACTCATAGCAATTGGTGCTTTGGCAGCAAACTTGTTTGGCCAGNCCATAATCAGCTTCGGGGAACTGTTTTTGGGTCGCATGCCGATCGTACGAAATGTTCATCGCGCATTGAAACAGATCTTTGAATCCGTCGTCTCNGCGTCAGAGTCGGGCTTCATGGATGGTAANGCCAACTCACCTCATCGGGTTGGCCTGGTGGAGTTCCCATCAAAAGGCATCTGGTCGATCGTCTACGTTACTGGTGAGGCTTCCGGGGCGATCAGAGACGCTCAACCGGGTGGCGAAACAGACCTGGTCGCAGCCTTCATGCCGACNGGTATGGTGCCNCCNACAGGCTTCGTTTGTTTCATACCCCGCCGCAACGTAATCTTCCTACCAATCAGTATGGAGGATGCCGCCAAAACGGTGGTGTCCGCAGGCATGTACATGCCCGAACAACAAGAACACATCAAAGCAATGCTCAGGCAAGNGAACGCGAGCTTGAACGCGACCGACNAAACGCCTGGTGCCCTTTCCGCTAAGCAGCCCGAAATAGTCTGACGGCTTCATCGCACTCGAACAGATAGAGCAAAGTACGTATTGCCGATCCGCGCTCGCTTTCGAGTTCAGGATCATCCTCAAGAACCTTTTGCGCATCATGACGAGCCCGTGCCAAAAGATCTTCAAACCCGGGAACATCGGCCACACGAAACTCTGGCATCCCACTCTGCCGCGCGCCGAGAACCTCGCCACCACCGCGGAGATCAAGATCCTTTTCGGCGATCAGAAAACCATCCTCAGTTTCGCGCATCATTTTCAGTCGCGCCTCCGCCACCTCGCCAAGTGGAGCCTTGTACAACAACACGCAATACGATTGCCTTGAACCACGACCAACCCTACCACGCAACTGGTGCAACTGGGCCAATCCAAACCGCTCCGCATGCTCTATCACCATGATTGATGCATTCGGCACGTNGACACCAACCTCAATGACCGTCGTCGAAACGAGAATTTTCAGTCTATTCTCCGAGAATGCCGCCATCGTCTCATCTTTCGCGGTGGCTGACATAGCACCATGCAACAAACCAACATCCTTGCCGAACACTTGCGCGAGATGCGCCTGCCGTTCTTCAGCTGCGGCAAGTTCGGAGACTGCAGAGCTCTCGATGAGCGGGCACACCCAATAGATCTGCGCACCGTCACTGACAGCTCGCTTCAGCCCATCCACAATCTCTTCCAGACGATCAGTTGAGACCAGCGTTGTCTTGACTGGTTTGCGGCCTGCAGGTTTCTCTNTGAGCTTTGATACTTCGAGATCACCGTAGTGCGTCATCAGAAGCGTTCGCGGGATGGGCGTTGCCGTCATCGCCAGAACATTAGCGCCGCCATCTTGACCTTTGCTCTGCAAGGCGAGGCGTTGATGCACTCCGAAACGGTGTTGTTCATCAATGACCGCAATCGCCAAATCCTGAAAGATGACATCCGGTTGAAAGAGCGCGTGTGTCCCAATCAAGATATCGGTTTCTCCCGACGCCACCCGCTTGAGTGCGCTCTTCCTTGCAGCGCCTTTCTCACGACCAGTTACAACATCAATAGTTAAACCCGCAGCCTCGGCAAGTGGCTCGATCGTCTCTAGATGTTGCCTTGCCAAGACCTCAGTAGGNGCCATCAGTGCGGCCTGAGCACNAGCTTCAATTGCTATAGCCATTGTCATCAGCGCAACAACAGTCTTGCCCGAACCCACGTCACCTTGAAGCAAGCGCAACATGCGACTTTCCGCAGCCATATCGGCTGCAATGTCATCAATCGCCTTGACCTGAGAATTTGTCATTTCAAAAGGCAACGCCTTGCGTANCCGCTCCCGAATATGACCATNACCCTCAATGCGCCGCCCACGCTGTCGCTTGTTCTTCTTGCGCACTANCCCGAGTGCAATCTGTCCGGCGAATAACTCGTCATAGGCAAGCCGTTGCCAGGCATCGGCACCCGGGGAAACTGTGGCCGGATCATCTGGCTGGTGTACAGCTCTCAAGCACTCATGAATGGGCAACCAGCCTTGCGACGTTCGAAGACCGGGATCCATCCACTCAGGCAACTCCGGAAAAATANCAAGTGCCTGCCGACTGATCTTACCCAGCACCTTTCCAGANAAACCCGCTGTCAGCGGGTAGACGGGTTCGAGCAAAGGCAAGTCATCTCGCGCCTCCGGCGAAACAATGTAGTCTGGATGCGACATCTGGAGTTGCTCGCCATAGCGCTCAACTCGCCCGGAAACGAACCGAACCTCACCCGTTGGAAGCTGACGCTCCACAAAACTACGTTCAGCGNGGAAAAAGACGAGATCCAAGGNGCCCGTCGCATCCTCGCAGCGAACCTTGTAGGGTGCTTTGCGGTTGCCGCGAGGTGGTGCACGATGTTTCCGAACAACGACTTCAAATGTCGCGATCGTTCCTGGTACGGCATCAACGATGTGCGGTTGTGCCCTGCGGTCGACCACACCTGTTGGAAGATGCCACAGCAAATCAATGACGCGCGGTTCAACGACACCCGGTGGGAGTTGCGCGGCTTTTTTCAGCAAAGTGATAACACGCGGACCTACCCCTTTCAGCGTTTGGGCTGAGGCAAACACATCGTTGAGCACACTCGGTCGCATTGGGGGTCGGGCATCCTTTTCCGGGCATTTCGCCCGATTGGTTTCACTGCGCCTTGCTACTTGGTTTCGAGTAAAACAAGCGCTATACAACCCTGCCAGAGAGCATGAGCTTTGACCAGTTCCGCTGTGAATGATCGCAGTGAGGCCTATGCACGTATCCATACCGTAGTAGATGGAACTCACCACGACAGGCACCAAATGACGGATGATCATGATACACGCCGCCGCCGCGCAAAGTTTCGCGCAAACCACCGCGGCACAAAAGAAATGGACTGGATACTCGGCCGTTACGCAGATGCCCATATTGACGAAATGGATGAGCCTAATCTGTNAACGTTTGAGGAACTGCTCTCTGTGGCCGACCCAGAAATCAACGCCTGGGTAATGGACCCAAACACATATCCACAGGGTCAGTTCTTTATTCTTTTGGAAAAGATCAGAAGNTTCCACAACATCTCGAAGACACATTGACCAGAGCGTCCACCAGCAGNCATCCANGCACTAACAACGAATGAAATGAGCACAGCTACCGCAAAGCCGGCAGACGCCGCAAAACCACAAATCCATTTTACTTTCACGCCTGAAGGTATGGATGCACTTGCAATTGCGCAGCTGCTCAACGATCAGACAAAACCTGAAGCNCCAACGACACTGATCCACGTCGCTCGGGACGACCGCCGTCTGGATGCACTGGAACGCGCGCTGGCTTTTTTCGCGCCCAAGACACGTGTTGTGTCACTCCCTGCCTGGGAGACCGTCCCGTTCGACCGCATTGGTCCAAACCCTGATGTCGTAGCGCGCAGAATGACCGCTATGGCCCGGCTTGCATTNCGGGCTGGCAAAGAACCAATGGTTCTGCTGACNACAGTCAACGCCATACTGCAACGACTGCCTCCCCGCCAGTTCATCCGACAGGCCATGCGCCAGATCGCGCCTGGTCAGCGCATTGACATGAACCGATTGATGCAACGTCTGNNACTCGGCGGATACATCCGGACCGGAACGGTGATGGAACCAGGAGAGTTCGCCGTCCGCGGCGGAATCCTNGATCTATTTCCTCCGGGNCGNNCAAACCCACTCCGGCTCGATTTCTTCGGCGACACACTGGAGAGTATCAAGACGTTCGATGCGCAGACGCAGAGGACAAGTAAAGTCGTACAGAAATTCGTCCTGCTTCCTATCAGTGAAGTTCCACATAGCGAAGAGGCAACCAAGCATTTTCGCCAAAGCTATGTTGAGCTCTTTGGTGGAGCGACAGGAGGCGATCCGTTATACGAAGCAGTGAGTGCTGGGCAACGCTACCCAGGCATGGAACACTGGCTGCCGTTATTCCACGAACAGCTCGAAACAGTCATCGACTACGCAGGCGAAAATGTCAGNATAACGCTGGACGACATGGCTGATGACGCGGTCCGCCAACGCCTCGAACTCATAGCCGAGCACTACAGCGCACGAGTGGACTCACTCGAGACATCTACATTTGGTGCCCCTCCCTACAAACCCGTACCGACCAACAGAATGTACCTTGATGACGCCGAATGGCAGCATTGCCTTGNTCAGTTAGATGTAGGCCGGTTTCATCCATTCGATATCCCAGCGCCAGCTGCAACCCGCAGTTTAGGTGGAGAACCAGGACGCAATTTTGCGCCCGAGCGGCAGGCGACTGACGGCGATCTTTTTGGATCAGTCGTAGGTCACCTGAAGGCACAACTCTCGCAAAACCGCCGTACCCTCGTTGCCACCTGGACACCAGGCGCCAGAGAACGACTGATCAACCTTATCCAGGAACGCGGACTCCCAGACATCCAAAAGGTCGAGTCATTCCATGAGGCACTTGCTTTGCCCGGTGGCACCGTCGGCGTCTGTGTGTTGGGATTGGAACNCGGCTTTCTTGCACCCGATCTATGTGTCGTCGCCGANCAGGATATTCTTGGTGACCGACTTGTTCGGCCGCGCAAACGGCTCAAGAAAGCAACAGACATCATAACAGAGGCCACGGCTTTAGCTGTTGGCGATTTGGTTGTTCACGCTGAGCACGGCATTGGTCGGTTTGATGGTCTGAAGACGGTCACAGCTCTGGGCAGCGCGCATGACTGCATTGAGATCAGTTACGCCGGTGGTGACAAGCTTTTCCTGCCAGTTGAAAACATAGAACTTCTGTCTCGTTATGGCTCTGACTCGCAAGGTGCGCAACTCGACAAGCTTGGCGGCGCCAGCTGGCAGGCTCGAAAGTCCCGCCTCAAGCAACGCCTGCTGGAGATGGCGGCCGCACTGATCAAAGTTGCCGCTCTCAGAGAGATCCAGGAAGCACCTGTACTCAATCCTCCCGACGGTGCGTATGACGAATTCGTCACGCGATTCCAGTTTGACGAAACGGACGACCAATTCAGCAGCATAGAAGCGGTCAACGAAGACTTGTCATCAGGCAAGCCAATGGANNGGCTCGTCTGCGGCGACGTCGGTTTCGGCAAGACCGAGGTCGCGTTGCGCGCAGCCTTCGTAGCCGCAATGAATGGGTACCAAGTTGCNGTTGTGGTTCCCACTACACTATTAGCACGGCAGCANTTCCGAACATTCAGTGANCGCTTTAAAGGCTTCCCACTGAAAGTCGCTCAAGCGTCACGACTGGTCAGNACCAAAGAGCTGAATGCCACAAAGGAAGAACTGAGCAAAGGCACGCTGGACATTGTCGTTGGCACCCATGCTNTACTNGGNAAGTCGATCCAGTTTCATAACCTTGGTCTTCTTATTATCGATGAAGAACAGCATTTTGGCGTCGCCCACAAAGAGCGCCTTAAGCAGATGCGCGAGAGCATCCACGTTCTAACACTATCTGCAACGCCAATACCTCGCACTCTGCAATTGGCTTTGTCCGGAGTGCGCGAGCTGTCAATGATTACGACTCCGCCGGTCGATCGCCTTGCTGTGCGCACGTATATCTCACCAACGGATCCGGTCATCTTACGTGAGGCTTTGCGGCGCGAACGATATCGCGGCGGCCAATCATTTTATGTGGTGCCGCGCATTGCCGATCTAGATGAAGTTTCGGAATTCCTGAGTGAGCATGTTCCGGAACTGCGGGTTGGCCGCGCACACGGACAGATGCCACCCAGCGAAATTGAACGGATCATGACCGCCTTCTATGATTGTGAGTTCGACATCTTACTCTCGACCGCAATTGTCGAGTCCGGCTTAGACGTTCCCAACGCCAATACCATGATTGTCCACCGCGCTGATATGTTCGGGTTGGCCCAACTTTATCAGCTCCGCGGCCGGGTCGGACGATCAAAGACACGTGCTTACGCATACTTCACTACGCCTCCTGGCAAGCGCTTGACTGATACAGCGCAGAAGCGCCTCAAAGTCTTACAGTCCCTTGATACACTTGGTGCAGGCTTCTCGCTTGCCAGCCACGACCTCGACTTGCGGGGTGGCGGCAATCTGCTGGGGGAAGAGCAATCCGGCCACATCAAAGAAGTTGGCTTCGAACTTTATCAGTCCATGCTCGAAGAAACCATCACAGCCCTCAAGGGTGGACAGGATGGGCAAACACAAGATCATTGGTCGCCACAGATTTCCATCGGGACAACGACACTCATTCCGGAAAGCTATGTCGCGGACTTGCAGTCCCGGCTCGGGCTCTATCGTCGACTATCCACGCTCGAAACACGCGCGCAGATCGACGAGTTCGGCGAAGAGCTAGTTGACCGCTTTGGTCCTCTTCCCACCGAAGTCAAAGGNCTGCTGGATGTCATGGAGATCAAAGGTTATTGCAGAGCGGCAGACATCGCCCANGTTGATGCTGGACCGAAAGGCGCTGCTTTCCGTTTTCGCAACGACACCTTTGCANATCCAGAAGGTTTGATCCGCTACATCGGGCGGCAAGGTTCAAGTGCCAAGATCCAGCCCGATCATAAAATGGTCTTTACCGCCGATTGGGAAAAGGACAGCGCNCGCATGACAGGCGTCAGAGGCGTTGTGCAAGAACTCGCCAAACTGGCNGNNAGAGGCGAACCNNCAAAANCATAAGTCTTNAGTGATTTCCAAACTATCGGATAAGCTTGCGGTAGAGATTTCAAANAACCGCAGGAACAGNAGCTATGGACGTCACAGATAATCTTCTTGCTCAGGTCCTTGAAGAATTGCCGGAGTTCTCGCTGGTCTGTGATGAGAAGCTCCGATCAAAGGCTATCTGGGCCTGGGGTTATGCTCTGACCAAATCCAGCTTCAAATCAATCAGAGAGATTCCGCCNTCCGGCAACCCGGGCACCAATGNGGCTAAGCGCGGTGANCAGACGGACCATCTGCGTGGCGTGACGCGTTTGGCAATCGGTATCGCGAACGAAATGCAGACGGCATATCCTGAACTCGACATCAACATGGACGTCATCATCACCGGNGGACTACTGCACGATGTGGGTAAGGCCTGGGAGTTCGACCCGGTCAACCACGAACGCTGGCGCGAACATCAAAAAGTCTATGGGAAGCCGTCCATTCGCCATCCCGCATATGGCGCGCACATTTGCCTAACTGCCGGATTGCCTGAGGAAATTGCACATATAGCCATGGCCCACTCAGGTGAAGGCGAACTGCTTGTCCGTAGCCTCGNATGCATGATTGTGCATCAGGCCGATTACACCTTCTGGAACACACTCTTGGCAGGTGGCATGCTCAAACCAGAAACTGTGAGATCTGCCCAGCAAAAGTATGTGTCGGAGCAGCAGTTCTAGAACGGCGTACGACNCTTCGTCGAGCCGACGCCCGGTTCAATCGGCTACGAGNTAATGACTAACTGCCTTGCAACGCTGAGTATACGGGCTCGTAGCGCCGAGATTGTTGCAATCTTNGATCCAGCAGTGGCCTCTCTGCCCACCAGTAAAAGCCACTGCCCCATGAACTATGGCTGTGCCATCTATTGCGACACCCACCAAGCATTCAGATCGACGCCGAACAATGGCTGTCGCTTTGGAAAGGCGAGGTTGCTACTCGCAGCGATCCACTGCTTGGGATCATGAAAAAGAGGCACAACGTAATCCCCAGACAGTAGCACTCGGTCGAAAGCTCGCACCGCCGCCTCAAAATCCTCGCGAGAAACAGCTTTCAGCATATGNTCGATCATGGCNTCAGCAGCCGGGCTCTTAACGCCAGGATAATTGAAACTGCGTTCGACATTCGCATATTTGCTACTCCAACGATGGATCTGCTCATTGCCAGGTGACAGCGANGCCCGATACCTCCACTGGATAATATCAAAGTCAAACGTCCCAAGACGTGACCAGTATTGGGAACTCTCCATCTGCCGAATAGTCGGATCAATACCGAGCTTCTTAAGATCCGAGGTAAATGCAAGAGCCAGCCGTTCTTGTTCTGAAGTTGTGACAAGGAACTCCACCTTGAAAGGCTCACCAGTTTGCACATTGACAAGCTTGCGACCTGCCAACTTATAACCGGCCGACTTGAGCAAACCGAACGCACGACGCAGGTTTGTCCGACGCTCCTTGCGGTCCTTCGCTGCTGGCGGCCGCCACTTGCCATCCAAAACGTCATCAGTNACTGCGCCTGGGAAGGGTGCCAGCNANGCACGTTCTTTATCGCTGGCCGGACGCCCAGTAGACGCAAGNGCTGACCTTGAGAAAAAACTCNCGGACCGGGCATACTTGTCGTGGAACATCTGCGCATTGACACGCCGGGCATCAAACGCCAGTTGGAANGCCTGCCGCACNCTCTGGTCAGAAAAAATCTTCCGCCGTGTATTGAACACGAACCCAGCCATGCCCGCNGGTAGCCCAGATGTAAAAGTGTATTTCTTGATCCGTCCTGCGCTGATCGCTGGGAAATCGTAACTGTCTATCCATCGTGCCGGATCTGACTCGACACGATAGTCCAGCTTCCCGGCCTTAAAGGCCTCGAACAGAGATGTCGTGCTGCGAAAGAAATCATAACGCACAGTGTCAAAGTTATAGAGCCCTACTCGCGCAGGCANGCTCCGACCCCAATAATTCCGNTTCCGCTCAAAGGTTACGGCACGACCCGGGTCGACCTTCAAGATGCGATAAGGACCGCTACCCAACGGGGGAGTGAGAGACGTCTGAGTAAAAGTTTCGGGATTAATTGCGTGTTTCGGCAATATCGGCATCAAACCCATAATAAGTGGGATCTCACGATCTCCATCGGATCCAAAGACAAATCTAATGGTTGTCTCTGAGACGACATCAACACGCGCGACCTTGCCATAATGGCTGCGCATGTAAGGCCGCCCTTTCTCCTTCAACAAACTGTGCGAGAAGGCGACATCAGCTGTCGTGACGGGTGTCCCGTCCGAAAATTTGGCCTCACGATTGAGATGAAAAGTAATCGATTGACGGTCGGCGGGCAGTTCCACACCGCTGGCCAACAAACCATACATCGTAAACGGCTCATCGGCCGAGCGTGCAAGCAGGCTTTCGTAGACAAATCCGCGAATACTGGAGGGCACAACACCTTTCACAATGAAAGGATTAAGGCTGTCGAATGTCCCGACCTGCCCCAAAACAACTCTGCCACCCTGTGGTGCAGTTGGATTTACATAGGGAAAATGGGTAAAATCCCGAGGCAGAGCCGGCTCACCATGCATTGCGATCCCGTGGCGCACCAGTTCACCAGAGATCACCGGCTGGCCCGAAGCAATAGCCAAAAACAGTCCGATGACAAGACGAGACAACATTGCTGATTCCTCAGTGAATTCTGGTTGGACGGTCAACAAGCGGGGTTTCGATTGGTTTCGCATTACAATACGAGCAAGGTATGGTGCAACGACCCACAGCACTTATCGTCCGTGGCATCAGCGCAACGAAATCCACACCTTTCCATCGGTTGACCGTCCACAAAGCATCTTAGCCATTGGATTGCCTCATTCGGAACGTTACTCCGCTTCTGTTAGCAGCGAGGGGACATAATCTACTGCGATCGAATTCAGCCTGAAAACGTGGGGATGGGCGACTGAGTCGCCGATGCAACTATTCGGAGCGTTGAACAATGAGACTTAGCGAAGTCCGTGGATATGGGTATCATCTGACGGTGGCCTTTGCTGCACTGGTCGGGGGGAGCTTCCTGACGGTTGGTACGGCAGATGCTCAAAAGAAGAAGGCTGCCGGCCAGCAAAGTGCTTGGGTCAAGCTTTGCGAGCGACCGACACTCAAACAAGCCAAGAAGGGTGGCGGGGAGACATCGACACAAAAGCAGATCTGTCTAACTCATCACGAGCGTCTTGATGGAAACACGGGAATGGTGATTGTTTCAGCAGCAATTCGCCGTGTTGAAGGTCAAAAAGAACCAAGCCTACTGGTTATGGTGCCGCTTGGCATGGCACTTCCACCAGGCATGAAAGCTGCCGTCTATACCAAAGGCCAGTGGGCGCGGGCGCAGAAGAAAAAAAAAGTTGCCGACAAAGAGCTTAAGCCAATCGCATTGAAGTACAGTCTTTGTCATCCAGCAGGCTGCACCGCGGAAATCAAAGTGAACGAAGACGTTGTTAAATCAATGAAAACTGGCGGCGGGCTAATGGTTCTTGCACTGAACGCCACGGGCAGTCCAGTAGCGTTCCCAATCCCTCTGACAGGATTCACTAAGGCGCACGATGGCAAACCAGTAGACAATAAGGTTTACAGCAGTGCCCGGGCAAATCTGATGTCACAGATCCGACAGCGCATGAAAGCTCGAATCGCAAAACGCGCAACCGGTGTTCAGCTACCTGAGCCTAAGAAAAACTAAGCTCGATATAGCTGCATATAGCCTGTTTAGCTTGATTGCCGCGTTCTCCAGGGAACGCGGCTATTTTTTGCGTATCCTAAGAAACGAGAACATTTGTCTTCCGACAAAACATGCTGATCAATTTATCTTTGTGGCATAACACTCCGCGATCATACTGAGCGTTCCCAGTCGAGAAGTCCCACAAATCCAGCAGCAGGTTCCTGGCAAAAAACGGGCTCAGTGGGGATTAGCTGGTTAGTGTTCTTGCAAATAAATGGCGTGCAATTCGCCATCCTCCCCTTCCATAAACATCTCCGTTACCTGCGGATGTCTAAGGGGGGTTCCACTGGTGTCTGGTAGGAGGTTTTGCTCAGAGACGTACGCAATGTACTCAATCTCTGCATTCTCAGCCAACAGGTGATAGTACGGCTGATCTTTCTTGGGGCGAACATCTTCCGGTATCGACAACCACCATTCTTCCGTGTTTGCAAACTCTGGGTCGATGTCAAAAACGACGCCGCGGAATGGATATATTCTATGCTGAACAATCTGGCCGACTGAAAATTTCGCTATCTTCATCATGTTAGCATACCGTTCACGCGTTACCGTCCTTATCATGTGGCCCCGACGAAAGGCACGTCAAGAGAAAGTAGGCTCACTGGGCGATAAGCCACGATAGATATTCAATATAATCCAGGGCCTAGGCTGACGCTTCATACGCCTTAGCTAGCTCTTGATCTTTGCTCATCACTAGGTCTGCCAACTCAACAATAACCCTAGCTTGTTTCCAAGTCGCGTCATCCTGCATTTTCCCATCCAACAGGACCGCGCCCGTTCCATCAGGCATTGCCTCAAGGATGCGCCGAGCAAATTTCACCTCATCAGCATCAGGAGAAAAAACACGTTTGGCTATATCTATCTGACTTGGGTGAAGCTACCAGGCACCTGCGCATCCCATCAAGAAGGCATTACGGAACTGCGACTCGCATGCCGCTGGATCAGAAAAATCACCGAACGGACCATAAAAAGCTTTGATTCCATTGCGTTGGCAGGCATCTACCATCTTCGCCACCGTGAAGTGCCAAAGATCTTGCTGATAAAAAGACCTATCAGTCATTGAAGCTTCGTGCTCTCCTGCCGCGTCGGCTAAGACACCATAGGCTGGATGGCCACCTCCGGCTCGCGTCGTCATCATTCCACGCGATGCCGCAAGATCCGCTGGCCCTAAGCTCATACCATGCATCCGTGGACTGGCTGCAGCGATTTCCTCGACGTTTGAAACGCCTTCTGCAGTTTCCAGAATAGCATGGATCATGATGGGCTTCTTGATCCCAGCCTTAGCTTCCAGTTGAGCAAGCAATTGATCAAGATAATGAATATCCCAGGGTCCATCGACCTTTGGTAGCATTATGACGTCGAGCTTGTGGCCAGCTGCACTGACCACTTCGACGATATCATCCAGGCCCCACGGCGAGTTGAGGCAGTTGATTCGGGTCCAAAGCCCGGTCGACCCAAATTCGTGCCGTTTAACCATCTCAATAAAGCCACGACGCGCGTCTTCTTTGCGGTCGGCCGGGATCGCATCCTCGAGATTGCCAAGAATCACATCAACTTGTGGAATGATCGAATCCAATTTCGACGTGATCTTATCCATATGAGGCGGGATGAAATGAATCATCCGTTCCAGCCGGGTTGGCCGCTCTTGCCACGGCCTTGGAGCGCCAATTGCAGGTGGCTTAAAAAAATTGGCTGGTGTTCTTTGATGTGGCATTCGATCGACCCAAACGTAGTAAATGCTGCAATGAGAAAGGATCGCATGCTGCGACGCATTCAAGGCCATCTCACCGAAAGTTTCAACTCCAGCGGCGGTTTGACCACATCCACTGCTCGGGGTTCTGCCGGATCCATTCTTCAAATTGGATCTGCATCTGGACCATCATCTCGCGCACATCCGCTGACTGATTGGCTGATCGCGGCACTCGTAACTCTTTGAGTGTAATACAAAACCGGCTTTCACTTCCAACCCGCACGCAGCGTGCCATCCAAACTCGAGCACCAACTCTGCGCGCTATCATCGCGCCAATAGCTTGGGTGCGCGCATCCTGACCAAAAAAGGGAACAGGGATACCTGTTCGGTCATAAAGATCGCAGACCATGCCAAGTTGGCCCCCGCGTCTGACGAAATCTGTGATTAATCGGGCCGTCCGTTGATTATCGCCATGGTCACCGGCAACCTTTCCCCGGCCGAAAAGACCGCCGGGATACATATTAGCGCGCTGCGCTCTGAGGTATTGATCGACGTAAGGATTATTAACTGACCGGTACACGGCGGCTGGTTTCTTTCCGCCAAGCGTCATTGGCCAGATCGCCAGTTCCCAATTACCCATGTGCAGGGAAACTCCGACAATTGGACCAAACTTGTTGATGTACCGCTCGAAAATATAGGAATCATCGACTTGGACACGATCAGGCTCTCTCAAGATGCGGTCAAGCTGCATTGTTTCAGCCATAACACGGCCGAGATTCTCCCAATGTGCTAACGCAATGCGTTGCCGCTCACCATCGCTCATCTCCGGAAAAGCTACAGCCAAATTGGCCAGGGCCCGGTTGTGGCGTTTCTTGGCGACGATTGGAGCGAAAAAGCGCCAGGAGCGCGCAGAGAATTCAACGCTCCGGCGCAGTCCCATCGAGCGCACCAAGGCAACCACAATGCGCAAAAACAGATATTCCAATCGGAACTGGATATCGCGAAACTTGGCCAAATGGTCCTCTCTCGGCGACAACTTCCAAACAGCAAGCCTGTTCAAAACATAACCTGTCCGTGGGCATAGCCGGCAAGCTCAGATCATTAAACCGTTTGCAACCCGATGATGATTGGGTCAAGTCGCTGACATGCCGCGGCAACAGAGCATCTGCCGGATTTCCATGCTGATACACGTCGAAATTAAGAGCCGCCCATACCCATTCGCATGATCTGTCGTTTCAAACCGGGAATATGGTTGAAAGCATGAAGAGCAGCGCCACGTGCCATATGACCAGGCCAGTAAGACGAGGTCAGCATTCCGTTTAGCAGCCGAACTCCGGCCGAGCGTGTATCAACGTCGGATTTCCTAGCCTTATTGTACTGGGCTAGCATGTCGGTTGAACCAAAAGCTAACCCTGTATTGCAGGCTGTCTGAACACATTCGATAAGCGCAGCAACATCTCGAAAACCCAAATTAAGCCCTTGCGCTCCAATCGGCGGAAAGACGTGACCAGCCTCTCCAACCAGCGCTATTCGATTGCCGCCTAGCTTGCTCGTTTTCAAATAGGCCAATGGATAAACTTGCAATCCAGCAATCGACTTAACCTTACCCAGCATCCCTTGCGTCTGCTCTTCGATATGCAACTTAATGGTCGCATCGCTATTAGGTTTCTCGGCAAAGTCGCTGGCGAACTCAATATCCTCCACCCAGACTAAACTACTTCGGTAACCATCAAGTGGCACAGTCGTAAAAGGCCCGGCTTGCCGATGAAACTCGGTTGAGATATGGCGATGATCACGAGAATGCTCGAAAACGCAGGTAATGGCAGCTTGATCGAGCCGGCTGTCGAACACAGCAACGCCGGACGCTTCTCGACAAACGGAATTGCGGCCATCAGCACCGACAACTAGGCCGGTACGGACCTTCTGCCCATCTGCCAAATTCAACAGCAAATGATCGTCGTACGCCTCTATACTGTTCAGATATGCGCCAGCCAGGATACGACATTTGTCTTCCCGGAGAAGGTGATTACTCAAGCAGATGTCGATATCCGCGTTTGCGATATTCCAACCCAGTGCATCGAGATCCAGCTCATTTGCAGAGAACAAGATCTCAGGGGCTTTGGGCCAGTGACCCATTGAATCAACTATCCGGATACCTTGGATTGCAGTCGCGCGATCACTGAGCCCATCCCACACCTGCATGTCGCGCAAGAAGCTGACGGTTGGCGCTAACAGTGCGGCAGTCCGCGATTTCGAGGTGACATCTTCTTTTGTTGTCAATTTGCCACAAAGTGCTGTCCGGAGACCTGACCGCGACAAACCCAACGCTGCAAGCAGTCCGGTATTACCGGCGCCAACCACGACAACATCGAACTCCAAAACGGTGTCCATCAAATAGATCCACTTATGCTATCAACCGATTTTACTGTGCTATTCGAGCCGTGCAAACGAGCTCATATTAAGCGACTACCTTTTTATAATATTGAAATCACGATAAAATTTCAATTTTGGCCAACTCGACAGAGGTCCTTACACGTTTGGCGCTTCGTATAAATAGTTCCGCCCAATTGACCAGTATTTCAACATCGAAACCGTCCGACCGCGTAAAAGTCACCGTGTAAAAGTCGTTGCATGCCAGCCACAATCGCCGATCCAAGTTGTGAGCATTGCAGGTTACTGGTTGCGACTAGGAACCGAGTTAGGCTAACTGTGTCTCAGCAAGGCCTTCGGATTATGTCAAAGTCAAGTCATTGTCCTAATGGTCGAGCCCCAGCCGCGTGCTGGATATCATGCTCGAGTGTGAGTTAACGCGCAAACTAGTAGGCTTGAGCAATTTTAATTCTCAGCTTTTGGTGCTGGGTTATTGGTCCGAGAAATTCTAATGGAGAATACCATGATTGGGGGACTACAAAAGAACATCAGCCGCTTAGCAATTATTGCTGCAGCAGGTTTGATGTCTTCAACATCAGCATTATCCGCCGACCTTGGCGGCAATTGCTGTGCAGATCTCGAGGAGCGTGTTGCTGAGCTTGAAGCGACAACTGCTCGAAAGGGTAATCGCCGCGTATCATTGTCTATATCAGGGCACGTCAATGAGGGCGTGATGTTCTGGGATGATGGCGTTAACAGTGACGTGTATGTCGCCACAAACGTTCAGTCTCGCACACGTTTCCGGTTCAAGGGCAGCGCGACGATCAATGCAGATTGGTCTGCTGGCTTTCTGCTAGAGATGGGCATGTCCCGTCCTGGTGCGTCCTCTTCCGCGACCGCTGCCTCGGATACCGTAATGTTGACCAACAACGGCATCGACGTTCGCCACCAGACTCTTTACTTGAAGTCAAAGAGATGGGGTACGATGCACATGGGTCATACTTCCGACGCGACCGACGGCATCTCGCAGATCTGCTTGGGCTGTAGTTTCGGTGACTATGCTCCTGCGGTCTTGGATGATATGGCCAGCAGCTTCGTCCTTCGGACTGCTGCTGGGGGAGCTTCCACGACATCAGTGGGTGACTACTTTGAGAGTGCTGAGGGTACTCGCCAGGCTCTCGTCAAGTATACCTCCCCGACCGTCTATGGTTTCGTCCTTACCACGAATTGGGCGGATGAAGAGCACGATACGGATGATGGCTGGGGTGTTGCACTGCGTTATGCAGGCGAGTACGGCGCATTTCGTGTAGCGGGTGGTATTGGCTTCGAGAGCCAAGCAGACGTCGATACAACCGGTGGTTCCTTGTCGATCGCACATACTCCTAGCGGGTTGTATGTCGCTGCTGGCGGTGGTGTTGAGGAAACTGCTGCTGGTGATGATGAGACATGGCACGTGGCTGCCGGGATCAATCGGAAGTGGAATTCACTTGGTAAGACGCACTTCGGTGTCGTATATGGCGAGACCGACATGCGTACTGACGGACAGTCTGGTAGCATGTGGGGCTTCACAACGCATCAGCAGATTGATGCTGCGGCAATGGAAGTGTACGTCCAATACTACAGACTGGATGCTGAGAACGATACAGATGGCAACCTACAGAACTTTGATGTAGTTTATGCTGGCGCACGGATTAAGTTCTAGGCAGCCGTTTGTTGGCTCATTACCGATAACAAACACTCAGAAGGGGAGCAGCCTAGCTCCCCTTTTCTTATGTAGTACGGTCATGTAGCTGTCCGCTATTTCAAGTTGGTTGCCTGAGATCAAGTTTACCTGCGACGAGGTAGGTGATTGCCACGAGGTTCTTGAGCGTGTGGTAGCCGCACGCCTTTATCTCTGCTGCCTGTACGAGGGAGTTAATGCCCTTGATGAGGCCGCTGGCGATGCGGCTGTCGAACCAGGCAAGGATACCGTCGCGATTGCGCATCAGCGTTGCGGCGACTTGCTTCATGGGTTCGAGGCGCGAACGTCTGGCCCACGAGCACCAGCGGTCAAACTGGACCTCAGCCCACTGCCGGTTCGGTTCCTTATAGATGTCCTGGCGCGTGAGACGCATGGCCCACGCACGTCCGGTTTTCAGGTTGTCTCTAGCGAGCGAGTTACGTGTCGCCATCTGGCGAGCCGACAGATTGGCGTCGTTCATCAGCCAGAGGTAGCGGCTGCCCTTGAGTTCTGGCCGGCTCTTGGTCTCGTCGCGCCGCACTTTATCGACGGCATCACCGATCAGCTTCATGACATGAAACTTGTTAAAGGTGATCTCGGCCTCGGTGAGGTTCTAGCTCACGCCAGCGATGTAGGCACCGCTCATATCGATGCAGACCTCCTTTATGCGCGATGCGTCAGAGTTGTGATCGTCGACTCAGTCGGCGAACCCGGATACCGTGTCGGCGCCGCGGCCTTCGGCGATGTGGACGATACGACGCTGATCGATCGCGACGAACAGCGTAATGTGGTAGCGCCCGCGTCTTGCGGCGGTCTCGTCGATCGAGACGCGCTCCAGCGCTCCCAGATTAAGCTCGGCGAGCGCCGTCTCGACGTAATGATGAACGACGCGCCAGAGTTTGGTGTCGTGCCCTCCGAGCATGCGGGCTGCGGCCGCGACCGGCATGTGGATGACGAGCATCATAGCCAGCGCCTCGATCAGCAGTAAGCGATCGATTTTATAGTGACGGTTGTTGGGATTGACATTGCAGCCGGCTGTGACTGACGCTACGCGTCGGTCGCAGCGACGTTCCAGGGTAGCAGTCGGGTGATGGCGTCGTCATCGTCCGCGGCGATGGCTGCCGGCAGCTCTTCGAACACGCGCCTCAGATAGATGTAGGGTTCAAGCCCGTTGGCTTTTGCCGTTTCGATGAGGCTGTAGAGCCGGGCAGACGCGGTGGCGCCGGCCGGTGTATCAGCGAAGAGCCACGCCTTTCTTCCGAGGACAAATGGACGGATCGCATTTTCGCAATGGTTGTTATCCGCCTCGATGCGGCCATTGTCGAGATATCGGATGAGATGTGACCATTGGGCCTGTGTGTAGTTCAGCGCCTTGCTGGTCAGCGATTTCGCAGGCGCCTGCCCGCGGACACTGTCGAGCCATTGGTTCAACTCATCCCAGATGGGTCTTGCCTTTTCATCGCGGAGCGCTTTGCGCTGGTCAGCATCGAGCCCGCGTTCACGGGCCTCACGCTCGACACGCTAGATCTTCTGAATGAAGTCGAAGCCCTGCTTCGCCAAACCACCGCGTCCCTTCTTTTGCTGTGCCTTCAAGGCTTCATCGAATTTGCGCTGCGCATGCGCCAGGCAACCAACCGCGATGACATCGTGACGTTTGGTCACGCTGTTATAACCATCTTAGCTGTCGCTCTGAAGGAAGCCGTGAAAGTCCTGCAACAGCCGCGCGGGAACGCTGCCGCCGCGTGAAGGTTCGTAATCGAACAGGATCACAGGTTTGTCCGGTGGACCGCCTCTGCGCACCCACATATAGAACTGAGATTGTGGTGCCCGGCCCTTCTCCTTCAGGACCTGGACCGTGGTCTCGTCCATCTGGAT
>NZGY01000139.1 GCA_002689605.1 Filomicrobium sp. | reverse complement strand
AACTTCCGGCTGAGCCATAAGGTGAAGCGACAACCTGCGTCCTGGAAGAATTGTTGTGCCGTCCGTGACGCGGACCCGCTTTATCGGATCTCCATCCCAGAGGCTTGAAAGTCCTGCTGCGGTGCGAAGCCGGTGATCTGCAGACATACCGTAGCCACCGATAAACGAGCCACCTTCGGCGGAATATATCCCCATCGATGGTTGCCCCACGGCTGTTAGCTTGCAGTAGCCCTCAAACGTCGGTTCAGGACAGACTAGCATGGGGATCAACGGGGCTTCAGGTTCGTCACCCAGCGCGTGAAGGTCATTTTCTGCTTCGACACGCTTTTTCTTGCTTTGGCTTTCCTTGAGGATTTGCTTGCGGTCCAAATCCCATAAAGCACGTTGATTGACGTACTGGAGATGATCGCGGTCGTATTGCTCTTGGAGCTGCTTCTCGAAATCATAAATCGGTTTGAGCGCATGACCATCGACCGCCGACTTACGGGCACCGGACTCGGCAATTGTGATCAAGAACAACGACAATGGCCGCCTTGATCCTGTCGGCAATCGAATGTCTACATGACCTTGCAGAACCAAGGAAAGCGCGCCAAGAACGGATTGCGCGCAGATGGCGAGGGGCGCATGTGTGTGTTCGTGAATTGCCCCCACGGCTTCCTGCAAATCTCCCAGCGCTTCAACCGGATAAGGCTCTTGGTCAACGTTCTCGCGTGTGAGTGGGCGCGGACCTTCATCGTTAAACGGAGAGCGCTGTCCCAAAAGTTTCCTGACTTCCGAAGTCATGCCTCTTTTCCCCGTGCCACATCATTGAAATCAAGGCCTTCAGGCGCTGAGACGGTTTCCACCATCCAGCCGGCAGCTGCGGCTCTTTGTGCGAGTTCGGACCCTGCTTTGCGGCCTGGGAGATCGCCGTCCATCGCGACGACCAGCGAGGCATTGAATTGCCGTGGCTCGGGAAGCCGCAGTCCTTTCACGCCAGATGTTGATAGAGCTGCCCACACCGCGAAGTCGCTTTCCGTCCCGCCACACAAGCTGAGGCCTGTCTCGATCCCCTCGCAGACGATCAAGCCTGAGTTGCCAGTTCTCAAACGGACGGCCCCACCCTTGCAGGGGCCCAACATCGCTTTGGATGGTTGCAAGCGGGATTTGACGGGACGGTGAGGTCCCAGGAAGGTCCGATGCAATCCGAGCTGGTTCCCATCTGTTCTCTGAACCAATGCGGTCATTGCTGGTAGCGAACATTCGGTAGGGTGTCGCAATGCTGAGTGAAATCTTAGTGTCTCGGGCAAATCGCACATGATCGAGCGAGATCGGAGATAATCTTCGGCTAGCGTTCCCTCAATGGATACGGATGTGTTCCATATCGTGCCAGCACGGTGCGCATTTGACGTTGCTGCTCTGGATGTAGTGTTGTCAACGATTGGAACATGCTCTGCTTTTGGGAAATGACCCTCTAGTTGTTCACGAACCGCGTGGTAGACGTCATCGTAGGCGCAGCCGGCATGGCCATAGAGCAAGAGCCTGCTCGCCTCACCGTCTGCAATTGACAGCGATGGCGAACGATCGCTATGGGCTGGGCAACGGGCGATACCATTTCTGCCAAACCATCTCCCGCCGAGTGCTTTGGTAATGGCTTCAGCGCGCATTGCCTGAACCCTCCGGTGAAGATTGCTCGGCGCTGGCCAGCCACTCTCTGATCCATTCGACCATGATGAGGCGGCGGTTCCCGATCTTCAGGCTACGCAATTGCCCAGATGCTATGCTGGCGTATATCGTCGTGCGTCCGACGCCGGCAATCTTGGCTGCGATATCAGGTGCGACCGCTAGAGGAGCCAGCGGCGGTTCTGTTTCGAGGATCGGATCGGCGTTCATTGTAGTCCGTCGCGTTGTGGTTGAATACGCGCGGATGGAACACCCAATTAGGTAGTCAAGAATAGGGGTGGCGTTCCTGACCAATTTTTGACCAGTTGGCGCCGGCCTGCCCCGACTTCAAAAACAAATAGTTTAGATGCAGGCTAACTGTCGCGACCGTTCGGTTGGCTGTCAGAGGGTGCCGCTCGCGAACCGCGAAAGGGTTGATAGTATGTTGATGGTATGAGCGGTGCATTCGCTAACATTCAGGTAGCTTGTCTTACAGCACGTTATGGCCGCTTTTGTTGCCATAGCGTCCTCATTACTCTCCGGCTGTTTTCTTCCGCACCTATCCCATTCGGTCATGTGAGCAAGTGCAACATCGCCGATCGTGGAGATGGCAGCAATGATCAATGAGCCGACATCTGAACTGCGCCGTTTTTTAGGTCTGATCGCTTTGATCGCCTTGCCGAAATGGCTGCGTTAACATTCGATCGAGGCGTTGTTCTTCAGGATTGCGTATGGCAGAAACACCAATTCTCATCGCGTCGTGGCCGCCATTGGGCTGGTCGCGGTAGGTACCAAACAGGCGATCCCACCAGGGTAGATTGAAGCCGTAGTTTGAGTTTGTTTCACAAATGACAACTGAGTGATGCACACGGTGCATGTCCGGGGTCACCACGATCCAGCGCAGAATTGCATCAACCCTTCTTGGAAGCTGGACGTTCGCATGATTGAACATCGCAGTCGCATTGAGCAGTATCTCAAAGATCAGAACCGCCAGGGCTGGTGCTCCAATTAGAAGGACGGCAGCCAACTTGATCGCAGCGGACAAGATGATCTCGATTGGATGAAACCGGGTACCTGTCGTCACATCAAATTCAAGATCGGCGTGATGCATGCGATGAAACCGCCAAAGAAGCGGCACAGCATGAAACATGACATGCTGGAAATAGATGACGAGATCCAGGATGACTACCGCAAGCAGCAATGCCATCCACTGAGGCACATGCCAGACATTCAGCAAGCCCCAACCATTGGCTTCAGACATGAGTGCAGCCGCAACGGCTCCGGTCGGAAACACAACACGAACAATGAGAGTGTTGATAACGACAACACCCAGGTTGTTTGGCCAGCGTAAAGTCCGTCCAAGCGACGTGGCACGGCGTGGAGCATAAATCTCCCAAACTGCCATCACCAGAAATACGGAAGAGAAAGCTGCCAGCCGCAAGGCTGGCTCGTATGCCAGAAGTTCTGTGGTCATGAAGCGTTTCTGTGTTCAATCGAATTATCCACGAAGCCAGTGGGTCCGATCGCAGTTGTCCTATTGAAACCGCTTGCGCAAAATGCCGCTTAGGCCGTCCACAATGGACACCGCAACAAGAATGACAATCAAAATCGCAGCTACTTGCGGATAGTCCAGCAGGCGCAGCGAGCCGACCAGTTCGGTCCCAATACCTCCTGCGCCAACCATACCCATCACCGTCGAAGCCCGGAAATTATACTCCCAGCGATACATCGTGACATCGGCGAATTGCGTGAACACTTGCGGAACCACGCCGTGCGCGATGACCTGAAGCGGGCTGGCACCGGCTGCCTGCGCAGCCTCGATGGGTGCAGGATGTGCATGCTCGATTGACTCAGCGAAGAACTTGCCAACCATGCCAATCGAGTGGAGTCCTAGCGCCAACACGCCGGGCAGCATGCCGAAGCCAACAGCGGCAACGAAAATGATCCCCATGATCAACTCAGGGATCGCGCGCAGTGTATTCAAGACCATTCGCGCCGCGGAATAGACAAATCGGTTCGGAGAGGTGTTCTTTGCCGCCAAAAATGCGATGGGGAGCGATAGCAACACAGCAAGTGTGGTACCGGCCACGGACATCGCAATGGTATCGACCATTGGCTGGATCCACTGCTGCCAGCGCGTGAAGTCCGGTGGGATCATTTCTGAGCCCACAACTCCTATCGCTGGTAGTCCCTCCGAGAGGCGTTCGACATCGAACATGCCGGTCGCCCAGAGGCTGACAAGAACGCCGAAGGCAACAAGTGTGATTTGCAAAGTCAGAGAATTGCGTCCGCGACGCTCTCGGGCCAGCAGTTCCGTAAACCGCGCCTGAGGGTCCGTTGGTGTTTTGAGCGTCGCGTTCATAGGTGCCTCTGCGCTTTGCAAAATTGTCAGTCGCCTTCGACCTGAGCGTTACAAGGGGGCCTGGCTTAGGACTAGTTTAGGACTGGCCGCCAACGCTTTTGCGGATGTCACGAATGATGTCGTAGTCGGCATCTTTGATTTCTGCGAAGCCATCGCCCTTGAACGGCTTCAGAACAGCGTCGCCATCCTTTGTGCCCTTCTTCAACGAATAGAAAGCTTCACGGATTGCCTTCTGTACATCTGCGGTCAGGTCTGTGCGCATAACCCAAGGGTACTGCGGGATTGGTGCAGAGTAGCCGAGAACTTTGACCTTGGCTTTGTCGATCCGGCCCTTGGCGACCAAGCGCTCGAAAATCGGCCGGCTGAGACCACCGACTTGAGCGTTTCCGCGCTGGACATTGACGGCAACAGCGTCGTGTGCACCGAGGAAGTTCTGCTTGTAATCTTTGCCAGGCTGAATACCAGCCTGCATCATTGTGAACTTTGGCGCAAAGTGACTGGACGTTGATGCCTGATCACCAAAAGCAACCTCGAGGCTCTTGCCCTTCATCTCTTCGATCTTCGAGATGCCGGCTTTTGCATTCGCGATAATGACAGCCTGATAGGTCGTTGAGCCGCCCTTCANGCGCGCAGCAAAAGGCGCGATGTCGAGCTTGCCGCCCTTCATCTTGTCCTTGGCGATGGTGTAGCTGGCAGGGCCGAAGTAAGCGACATCTATTCGGCCGAAGCGCATAGCCTCGATCATCGATGAATAGTCGGTTGTGACGATCAGCTTGATCTTCTTGCCAAGCTTCTTTTCGAGATAGGCCTGCAGAGGCTTGTTATCCTGAATGACAGTTGCTGCGTTCTCGTCNGGGAGAAGAGCTACCTTGATCGTGTCCGGGTTGTGAGAGCCGCNTGCCAGCGCGGCAGATGCGGTGAGGATTACGCTACCAGCGGCCAAAGCGCCGGCAATTGCCTTGAACATTTTCATCATACTCGTCCCTCTTACACTTTGGNTACCCTCCGATGCACCTGTTGCATTCGGAAGCTCATTTCGGTTCACGCTTGCGGGCGCGCACCGTAAATTTTCTCAAGAGCCGTTTCATCCAGTTGGTCCGGCGGGCCATCGAAGACAANCGCCCCCTGCGACAGACCGATAATGCGGTCCGCAAACAGGCGAGCATATTCAAGCTGATGAAGGCTGATGATNGCCGGAATGCCATCNTGCTTACAGATACTNCGCAGAGTTGACAGNACGCGCTCNGAGGATGCGGGATCAAGCGATGCGACCGGTTCGTCCGCAAGGATCAGATCCGGCCTNTGCGCGATCGCACGCGCAATGCCAACGCGCTGCTGCTGCCCACCAGACAGGGCATCGCAGCGTTCAAGCGCCTTCTCGAGCAGATCTACGCGACTGAGGCACTCAAGCGCCCAGATCCGTTCATCCTTTGGCAGCGGGAAGAGGCTGCGCAAAAACGAGTAGTTNCCAATCCNGCTGAGCAGCACGTTCTGCAGGGCCGTCATGCGGGCGATGAGCTGATGCTGCTGAAAAACCATGCCTGTGCGAAGGCGATGTTGGCGCACAATCTTACGGGACTTAAGCTCGCCGAGATCACGCAAGATGACCGTGCCACGCGACGGCAAAACGAGCCGATTGAGGACACGCAGCAGCGTTGACTTGCCGGCGCCAGATGGGCCGAGAAGAACCGTCACTTCCTTGTTCGAGAATGNGAGATCAACCGGCTTTAGAGCGACCGTCTTGTTGGAATAGACNACTTCAACGCCAGCAAGCGCGAGAAAGACTTCATCAGTTTCGGGAGCTGTTTTATCGAGCACAACGCGCCTCTCGCATACTGCTTTGGCAACAAATCACTGAATCAGATCGATTGCATATCTAGATAGATCTGCTAGTTCAATTGTTGAAATTGATAGACTAGTTACGTATCACTTTTATGAAGCATGGCAGGTGGATCTGCGCATCTGTGGATTGCGATGCGCAGCTGCCCGAAGTGGAGGCGATTGATGACGAGTAAGATTGTGGTTGCGCAACCGCTGCACACAAGTGTGCTGAAACACTTGGAGCAGTATGCCGACGTCGTCATGAACGCGGGGCCGGATCCTCTCTCAGATCAGAAACTCGTGGACTGGTGTAAGGACGCTCATGGAGTCATGGTTTTCATGACCGAGCAGATTGATGAGCNTTTTCTTCGACAATGCCCCAACCTCAAGATCGTGGCCGGNGCANTGAAGGGCTATAACAACATCGACGTTGCGGCTTGTGGGCAGCGCGATATCCCCGTCACCGTGGTGCCGGATCTGTTGACCGAGCCCACCGCGGAACTTGCTGTCGGACTCATGATAGCTGTCTCACGCAATCTAAACGCTGGAGATCGTTATGTTCGCAGTGGCGCGTTTCAAGGATGGCGNCCGCGCTTCTACGGCGGATCTTTGTCCGGTGCGAACGTACTCATCATCGGTGCCGGGGCTGTCGGCCAGGCAATCATGAGAATGCTGACTGGCTTTGACTGCACGTGCACCTACGTCGACACAAAACCNCTTACCGCTGAGCAAGAAGCACTGCTTGGCTGTCAACGCGCAGAACTTGAGGCCTCGTTGGNGCAAGCGGACTTTGTTGTCCTTGNAATCCATCTCACGCCGGAGACCAAACATCTCGTCAATCGCGANTTCCTCNNTCGCATGAAGTCCGNAAGCTACCTCATCAACCCAGCGCGTGGNTCGGTTGTGAATGAGAATGACGTNGCGGCNGCGTTGGAGACTGGGCAGCTAGGTGGCTACGCTGCCGACACTTTCGAAATGGANGATTGGTCACTGAGCGACCGCCCCAGNGAAATTCCCGNAGCGCTGCGGCAGTCCGAGCGTACNGTTCTGACGCCTCATATTGGATCAGCAGTGGCGCGNACGCGTGAAGAGATCGAACTGTCAGCTGCCNATAGCATCATTCAGGTTTTGCAGGGGCANTTGCCAGAAACGGTCGTCAACAAGAAACTACTGAANCGCTCNTACGGATCTGCATGAATGCTCAATCTTACTCTTGTGCGCACATTTATTGCNATCGCAGAGACGGGCAGCTTTGTCGAAGCCGCACGACAGCTCNGCNTGGCGCAGTCGACAGTNTCTCTCCAACTGCAACGGCTGGAGGATNCGCTCGGTACGTCATTGGTGCAACGCAGTCATNCANGATGCACACTTACTCTGCGNGGNCAAAACGTGCTTCCCTACGCCCGATCACTTTTGCGGTCAGCCGAACAACTCANGCTCGCTGCCAANGGAACNAATATTACCGTTGGCTGCAGCGGAAATATTGCTGCCTATTATATATCGGCAGAGCTACGGCAGTTTCTGAAGGCTTTGGATTTCGATGCGACCTGGGAATGTAAAGTCGCACCTAATCCTGAGATTGCAGAACTGCTGGAGAGTGGTGCAATAGATTTTGCGGCCATGGAGTGGCCACCTCAACAGTACGACTTCGACGTTTATCCGTGGCGTCGCGAAGCGATGGTTGTCATCGTGCCGAGAGACCATTCGTTAGCGAAGTCTCGCACGCTTTCTGTCAAGCAGCTGCTGGAACTTGACCTCATCGGTGGGGAGCCGGGCAGCGGCACTGGGACACTCCTCAGAGAAGTTCTCGGAAAGCGGGCCGACAAGCTCAAGATTTCGCATAACTTGCAAAGCACCGAGGCTGTTAAGAGTGCCGTCGAAGCAGGCCTTGGGTGTTCGATTGTATTGGAAGGGTCAATCCGGTCAGACCCGAAGGACAAACGCTTTTCAGTCCTCAAGTTGCGCGATGCCAAGCTCGAGAAACTCCTCTACGTAGCAGTTCAATCAGGGCTGCCGTCATCTGCTCTACCACGCAAGCTTGCGTCCACAATGCTCGGAAAGTCGAATATTGGAGCTCGAGGCTGAAAGTCTGCTATGTGGACTTTTCGACGTTTGTGCGTTGCGTCATCTTGATAGATGGCAACTGCAGAAGACGACTGGGTCGGAATCTGCCCGAACCGAGTAGGATCAGGTCCGCTTCTTGGGGTAAATTCACCGTATGGCGCTTGACTGCGACAGTGAACATCACGGATCGCTTCGGTCTCCACGCCAGTATCTGACTGCACTTCGAATTGTGCCGTTTGCGGGAGGCGCGTCATCATAGAGTTCCCGGTATCGTGATCGAACCAAACGACAGGTTTGGTTGGAGTTGTCGATTGTCCCTCCCTCGCGCGCAAACTCATCAAGAATTGGTATGATCCTATCGCGCTGTCGGGAAGGTGCACCAAGTCGCCGCCCCAACGCATTTTCTGGAAGTATAATTCTGGCCAGTGACGTTTCATCGATCACAAATCGCCCGTCAGCATGGATTTGTGCGATGTCTCGGAGAAGGATGACCTTGTTGCGTTGAGCGAGCGGATGGATCTGGTCCAANGTTTCGCTGGCAACAATCAATGCGGCGGTGATCGATCCAGATTGGTTCGCGACCGCTTGNAGAACCGAGCTGGCAGCATCCAAGCGGTCAAGACCTGGTATGAAAAAGAAGTTCACTCGTGTGTCGTGAATTCTGGTTCCGCCCATTGCCAACAAACATGAACTACCTCGGAGCTGGCGGACTGTTCCATCGAGATTGAGTGATGAGGCTAGGCTGCCTGCAACCGCTACAGCATCGATGCGGTAGATCTTGCCATCATCCATGATGGGAAACGTCTCACCGGTCCGTAGACAGAGACCATACGGAGGGCAGTTTTTGCTGACCACTTCGACTGAGTGGGGCTCATCGCAAGCTTCGCAAGGTAAAGCTGCCGGATAGCCTGCTGGCACAAGCCAGTTGTTTCGTACAAATAGGTCGAGGTCTTTAGCCGGGGCAAATTGATGAGCGGCGATGTCATGTCCCGCATAGCCCAAATATGAAGCCAACAAGCTTAAGGGATCAGTCTTCGTCGTCATCGATCTCCAACGGCTCCAATATGCCCCACCTGGTTAAAAGCTCGTCGGCAATGTAGAGATCAGTGTCGTCCTGCTCGCGCAGGTTCGTATGACCGTTCGGTTTAAGATCAATAGAGCGTGGTCTAGGCCGTCTTCCAGGTTTGGTCGGTGCAGCTAAGAGGACGACTCGCGCGCTTACGACCCGCCAACCGTTCTGCTCGAACGGGCTGTTATCCCCGAGATCAGCACTCGCGATATCGTAGACATCTTCCTTACCGTTCCGGTGTGATTTGGCATCGAATGTGTAGAGCATACCTGTCGGAGATCGAACTCTGATCTCGTCAATCTTAGCGCTGACGAACCGAGATTGGTCTGGAGGTACAAGATTGACCTTTCGCAGCAGTAGTTCGAAGTTGATCTTTCGGCGTATGAGCGGTTGAACCCCAGGCGACTCGTCAGAAAATGATAGCAAGAATGCGTTGGCGACGTCCTCGATAAACTTACGGCCACCAAGGGTCACGACATCTAGCTCGCGCCTTTCCCTATCAAAGACCACCGAAATGCTATCAACCTTCTTACGAACTTGGGTCTGAAGTTTCTTCTCAACGAAGGCGTCTTCCGTGACCTGTCGGGCCTCGGCAAAGACAGTCACTTGATCCAGCACACGTCGGCTGTGCGTGTGTTCGGGAAACAAGACACGCTGAAAGTGATGAGTGGCCAGTGAGCCCGGTGCATCAAATGATCCGCACTCCTGGATCGCCCGTTGGACAAGCTTTTCGAATTGCGTGAGTGCATCCGCATCAAAAGAATACTTGGCATTTTTGCTCAAGGATGCGCGGAACGCCTTCCAAGAACGCTTATTCAAACCCTGGTCGGCGTGGAGCGCTGAAAGCGAGTGCTCGAACAGCTCATCGTCGTTCAACGCCAGCCACACGGCAGCACTCTCGCGGCCGCAATCTAGTTCATCAAACTCGTCGCGCAATTTCCGGTGATAGTACAAGACAGAACGAATTGAGGCCGTGCTCCCATGGCGGGCCAGGCTTTCGATGTTCTGAAGCTTTGCCCAAGCTGGGCCGCTGGAACTTAGGATGCGTTGCACGTCTTGGCCCAGCGCCCGCCCGTTCAGTGTCCAGTTAATTGTCTGCAGGTAGTCGGGCGCGATCGCTGCAATCAGCTGGCGAAATAATACAGTATCGCAGGCGGCAACTAGACGCGGGATATCGGCAGCCACAGTTCATCTCCGAACAGTGTCGAATGCTAACGAACGCCTCCCTGAGATGAGGGTTTGTTTGATTCGTTCGAAATGGCAAGGTTAATCTTGTGGTTGCACGGCCTGCCGGCTTCTGGCTCGCTTCCAGATTCGAGCAAAAGTCCTCAACCAAAACTATGTGCTTAGTCCATCAGAAAGCTTGTCCAAGCCTCCATCAGCAGTCTGCGTTTATCGAAAAGGTCGCCGCGAGCATATGCAGCCTCCGCCTTGTCCCTCAGCTGATGTGCAAGTGCCGCTTCGATCACTTCGCGAGGAAAGCTGGTTGTTTCTCCCGCCCAATCCCGGAACGTCGACCGGAAGCCATGCACCGTAATGTCTGACCGTCCCATCTTTCGGAGCACCGATGTCAAGGCCATGTCGCTGAGCAGACGGGATGGATGGAGTGGATTGCCGAACGCCAATTGATCAGCCTCACCAGGCTTTCCGAGGAGGGCAGCAGCTTCCGGAGTTAGCGGGACCCGGTGTTCCTTTGATGTCTTCATGCGGTCGGCCGGAACGGTCCAAACTGCAGTTTTCAGATTAACCTCACTCCACTGCATCCCGCGGACTTCACCAGATCGAGCAGCAGTGAGTATTGTGAACATCAAGGCTTTCGCAGAAACGCCGTTGCGCTTAGAAAGTTCCGCCATGAAGTCCGGCATCTCTTGCCAGTCCAGTGCTGGGTGATGCTGCACTTGCCGTATGGAAGACGGCCTCGGCAGAATATTCTGCAAATGCCCTCGCCACCTGGCGGGGTTTGCCCCGTCCCGAACACCCAGCGCTGACGCGTAGTCCAGCACGGCCTCGATGCGCTGGCGGACACGGCTCGCGGTTTCTGGTTTTGCCGTCCAGATTGGTTTGAGGGCTGCGTGGACCTGCGGAGTATTAATTGTTCGAACGTCCATCTTGCCCAAAATTGGATAGGCGTAGGCTTCCAGTGTTGAGACCCATTGCGCTGCATGCTTCGCATTCTTCCAACCGGGGCGCTTGTTCTCGATTAGCTCAGCGGCCAAGTCTCGAAATGTGAAGACGCGCTCTGATGCGCTATTGAGTGGATCTACCCCTTCGATGAGCTGGCGGCGCAGCACCATGACCTTCTCTCTCGCTGCGGCGAGGTTGATTTCGGGGTAGGGGCCAAGCCCCATGTCCCGCCGCTTGCCATCAAGCTGGTATCGGAAAACCCAAGACCTCGCGCCGCTCTTCTTAACAAGCAGCATAAGCCCTTTGCCATCGGAATGGCGACCGGCCGGCGCAGTCGCCACCTTTCGTGCTGACAATGCCATGCGTTACCACATTCGTTACCACACTTTGACATGGTTCTGGATGAACGTGAGCGAACATGCAAGGACGGCTTTATGGCAATTCACTTATATGTATGTGGTTTCTGTGTCTCCTATGAATACCGGCGAACACCGATGAACAATGCGAGGCGGACTCCGTCTCCGCCAGACCTATATTGTTTTTAATTAGATAATTTGAACTTATTGAATTCCGCCCTAACAACTGCCCTAACATTGACCGTGCTCGTGCGCGGATGCCTGCGGACAATCGAATGGAAACTTCCAATAGTTCGCCCTGGAGCTGTGACTACTTGAGGCCACAACGAATAGATGGATTAGCCTGAACTTCTCCCAGATGTGAAGGTCATCGGGGCTCCGACTCAGCGAAAGTTGTTTTGAGATAACGGCTTACGCAGAGCAGGAGGTGATCCCCGATGTCGACACAGTGTATCCAGAGCGATCTTGATTTGGGAAGGTCCGGTGGCCGCAAACTTGTGGGTGCTTTCGATGGCGGCGCGATCTCATCGAACGGTGGTGTGGCATTACTCGCAGGTGCCGACCGGAGGTTGAGACTGGCCGAACGATTGGCGGCCTGCTTCACCGATCTTCGTGTCGCCGACGCGATCAAGCATACGCTGCCCGATCTGCTGCGTCAGCGGCTCTTCGGCCTCGGGCTCGGTTGTGAGAATCTCATCGATCACGACACGCTGCGGCATGGTCCGGCGCTTGCCGCGGTCATCGACAAGCCAGGCGGCGCGCTTGCCGGCAAGTCGACGCTGAACCGCATGGAGCACGCCGGCAAGATCGGGCAGGACCGCCACCACAAGCTCGATCACGACGCAGACGCCATCGAGCGGCTATTCGTCGAGCTGTTTCTGGATGCCCATGCTGAGCCGCCGAGGCGCATCGTCATCGACCTCGATGCCACCGACGATCCGCTCTACGGCGAGCAAGAAGGCCGGCACTTCCACGGTTACTACGACTGCTATTGCTACCTGCCGCTCTACATCTTCTGCGGCCGGCATCTGCTCGCGGCCAAGCTTTGGTCCTCGGCAAACGACGCGGCCGACGGCGCTTTGGAAGAGGTCGCCCGCATCGTCGGCCACATCCGCGACCGCTGGCCGAGTACGACGGTCGTCATCCGTGCCGACTCGGGCTTCTGCCGCGACGACCTGATGACGTGGTGCGAAGCGCATGGCGTGCAGTACGTCCTTGGCCTTGCTGGCAACGAACGGCTCGTTGCGCGGTAGTGTCCAGAATTTTTCGCACTTTTGATTTTGTTCGAGGGCTCCGCGGGCTGGTCTCAAGCGGTCAGGCTGTTGTTCAATGACTTCTCCTTTCGCAGCAATTCCATGTTGAGATAGCGCTTGGCCGACCATGTCGTGCCCGCCACGTGACGGAGCCTGGCGGCAGCCAGGTTGAGACACGATTTGCCGTCGGGGAAAGCACCGACGACGCGCGTGCGCCGGCGGATCTCCTTCATCAGGCGCTCGAGCGGATTGTTGGTCCTGATCCGGCGCCAATGCTCGGAGGGGAACGCGTAGTAGGCCAGGGTCTCACCAACCGACGCCTCGACCAATTCGGCAGCGCGGCTCATGCGCTGGTCGCGCAGCTTGGCCACCACCTGCCGAGCCTTGTCTTCGGCCGCCGCCCGGTCCTCGCTGGCGTGGATGGCCTTCAGCATGTCAGCCACCTCGCGAACCTTCGACGCCGGCACATGTGAGAACACGTTGCGGTAGAAATGCACCGTGCAGCGTTGCCAGCGCGCGTCGGGGAAGAACTCGGCGGCGCTTTCGGCAAGGCCTATGCAGGCATCCGACGTGATCAGCTCGACGCCCTTGAGGCCGCGTTCCTTGAGGTGTTTGAGGAACGCCGACCAACCGGCCTTGTCCTCCTTGGCGCCTTCGCAGATGCCAAGNATATCGCGGNAGCCGTCCGCATTGACGCCGATCGCAACCAGCAGCGAGACGTTGCGCACTTCGCCAGCCCATGTTCGCTTCATGACGATGCCGTCGAGATAAACGTAAGGATGCTCTCCCTCGATCGGCGCATTGCGCCACTCATCAATGCGGGCGTAGATCTTCTTGTTGAGGTCTGAAACCGTCGACGGCGACACCCGCGTACCCCACAGCGCCTCCGTGATGTCCTCGACACGGCGCACCGAAACGCCGGCCAGGTACATCTCGATCAAGGCTTCCTCGACGGAGCTTTCGCGGCGCCGGTAACGTTCGATGATGGCGGTGTCGAGCGTCTGCTTGCGAAGCTTCGGTACCTTCAGCGTAACTTCGCCGGCCTTGGTGTGCAGCTTGCGCTCATAATGGCCGGAACGATAGTCGCGGCGCTCGTCCGTTCGCGCATAACGCTCAGCACCGACAAGGCGGTCGGCCTCGGCATCCAGCAGGCTGTTCAGCGTCTCCTCCACGGTGCCGCGAACAATGCGGTCGAGATGGCCCTTGATGCGCTCCTCGTCAATCTTAACAACGTTCGAAATCGACTTCTCCGAATCCATGTCTTGTGCTTTATCCGTCATGGTGGTGTTCCTCTCACTTGATTGATCCGTTTGGTCACGAACCACTCAAGACCGAGTCGCGGAGCCCGCCTCTTCAAAATTATTTTTGCGAAAGAAACCGTACGTTATCNNATGCACCGCCACCCTACTACCAGCGCATCCAACACAATGAAAAATGCAAAACTGAATCACGAAAATCGAATAACGCCGACTTGGTCATTCCAATGCACGTCGTTGCTAAAACGAGTTTGAATTCCGCCGTCCCGATTTCAGTAAAACCATGAAAGTTTTTTTTAGCGAAATTCGGAAAGCCAATCGACATCTTCGATATCCAAATTCAAAAATGTACGAAGTAAATTTCGGTCTGAAATTAGTCGTTCCAATCAGTGATGAGCGCGCAGGAAGTTTCAATGTGTTAGTTCAAAGAGTGCGAATTCAAAATTCAAAGGAACTCAGAACTCAATGAAAACGTTAAATTTTGAGGACTTTGCGCAACACATCTGGTCGATTTCAAAAGTTTTTGCATTCAGATTTCATTTTACCTGTCAACAAATCAAAAGAATTTGCCCATGATTTTTCTGTTCGAATCAATCGGACGGAATTGGGAGAAGAACTATGGCTAGAACTGCTGTTAAGAAAGCTCCGGCTAAGAAAGCCGCAGCTAAGAAGTCACCTGTAAAGAAAACTACTGCGCGTAAGGCAACCATCAAGTCTGCTGTTAAGAAGGCCGCACCTAAGAAGGTTGTTGCTAAGAAGGCTGCACCTAAGAAGGCTGCACCTAAGAAGGCTGTTGCTAAGAAGGCTGCTCCTAAGAAGGTTGTTGCTCGGAAGGCTGCACCTAAGAAAGCTGCTCCTAAGAAGGCTGCTCCTCGGAAGGCATCCGTCAAGTCGACAGCCAAGAAAGTTGCTGCAAAGAAGAAGCCTGCTTCTCGCAAGCGTGCTTCTGTCAGCCGAAAGGCTGCCTAACCAGCACTACACGAAATCGCCCCGCCTTGGTAATGGGCGATCAGGGCAGGGGCGAATTTCTTCTTTAAAAAAACTGATATACCAATAACTGGCAATTCGAGTGCGGAATGCCGGTTATTTTTTTGCTGTTTTCGAGTTAAACGCGACGTTCAACCATAAGCTTTTTAAGCTCCGCAATAGCCTTGGCTGGGTTCAAGCCTTTAGGGCATGCTTTCGCACAATTCATAATGGTGTGGCATCTATATAACCGGAAAGGATCTTCCAGATTGTCAAGCCGCTCACCCGTCGCTTCATCTCGCGAATCATTCACCCAGCGATAGGCCTGCAAAAGTATCGCTGGCCCAAGATATCGATCGGAATTCCACCAATAACTGGGGCAAGAAGTGGAGCAACAAGCACACATAATGCACTCGTAAAGCCCATCAAGACCCTCCCTATCATCGCGACTTTGACGCCACTCTGTTGGAGGTTTCGGGCTTGTTGTCTTTAACCACGGCTCAATAGAACGGTGCTGGGCATAGAAGTTGGTCATATCCGGCACCAGGTCCTTCACCACTTCCATATGCGGTAGCGGATAGATCTTTACGGCACCCTTCACGTCCTCAATCGCCTGCAAACACGCCAGGCCGTTTGTACCATTGATGTTCATGGCACATGATCCGCAAATTCCTTCGCGGCAGGAACGGCGGAAAGTCAGTGTGGAATCGATCTCGCCCTTAATCTTAATCAGAGCGTCCAGGATCATTGGACCGCAATCTTCCAGATCGAGCCAATAGCTGTCGACACGGGGATTACCGCCATCATCCGGACTCCAGCGGTAAATGCGGAATTCCTTCCACTTCCCACCTTTGCCCTTCTTATTCCAGGCTTTACCTTGCTTAAGCTGCGAGTTTTTAGGCAGGGTTAGCTGTACCATCGTTTCCGTTTCCTTCGCGTCCGCAAGTTCTCTATCAGTTTATCGGCCCGCTGGCCGCAATATTGTCGTAGGCCTAAGCGTGCTCTAAGCCCCTCGAAATTCCTTCAGTTGACCAACCAGATCGGTGAGCTTCACTGCGATCTGCAATCCCACTTCAACCGACTGTTTGAGCGTCGCGCGCTCCAGGACAAGCTGATTGAGTTCTTCCTGCGCCTCACCAAACCCGTAAAAGATTTCATCTGGTGGGTCGACTTCGCCATCTTCTATCGCTGCCATCACCTCGTATGCATTTTGCGAAGCAAGAACGAGCATTGATGCAATATCATTCATCGACTGATGATAGATCCGGATCGCATTTGGCCCGACGCGGGTGCCATGGACGCCAAACTTCAAAGGTGAACTAACGGCGGCGCCTTCACCAGCAAAAAGCTTCTTTGCCTTATGGAAGCGCTTAAAGATCTCTTGCAGACCGAGGCAACATTTCTCCAGGTCACGCAATGCCACGACGACCTTGCGTTTAGACTTGGAGCGATCCGGCGTCCGATCCTGGGCAACCCAGTTCACGGTGGCAATGGACGCAATGGCGCCCAGTGCTGCGAGAGCCGGCAACACAGCCGAAAATGGATCCGGGGCTATCCGGGTATCAGAGTCCTCCGCTCCAGCGGCTTCGGCCTGATTGTCGGACAAAATGAGATCTCCGAAATAAGCGAGTAGATGCTCAGAAGTGGAGCCTGTTAGGCCTGCGGTGGGAATTGGCCCTCGAGAACCTAGCAGCCCCACCGCAAACTGATGACATTGTGCAGCCGAATACATCGAACTGACTTTAGTACACCCTAGCCTTCGGCTCGATATACCCGATCTCGTTAGTCATCGTGTACTCGTGAACCGGGCGATAATCGATATCTACCGTTTGCGCATCGTCATCTGCCCAAGCCAGGGTATGCTTCATCCAGTTCGCATCATCGCGCTCTTCAAAGTCCTCGCGAGCATGCGCGCCTCGGCTTTCCTTTCGGTTATCTGCACTGTTTACAGTAACAGCAGCCTGAGAGATGAGGTTCTCGTACTCAAGAGCCTCAATCAGGTCTGAGTTCCAGATCAGCGAGCGATCTGAAATCCCTATATCGCCCGACTGCTTCCAGATCTCTTTGATTTTCTGGACACCCTCTTCAAGCACGGGTCCGTCGCGGAACACGGCACAGTTATTCTGCATCACGCGCTGCATATCGAGGCGCAATTTTGAGGTTGGGCTGCCGCCAGAGGAATGACGAACGCGGTCAAGACGCGATAGCGCCAACTCATCAGCGTCAGCTGGTAGATCCGGCTGGGCAGCTCCTGCTTCGACCGTCTCAGCGCACCGCAGGCCAGCTGCACGACCGAACACGACAAGGTCAATAAGCGAGTTTGAACCCAGTCTATTGGCACCGTGTACCGACACACAGGCCGCTTCACCGATTGCCATCAATCCTGGAACCACGTGATCAGGATCACCATTCTTCAGGGTAACCACCTCGCCATGGAAGTTCGTTGGAATGCCGCCCATGTTGTAGTGCACAGTCGGAATAACCGGGATCGGCTGCCGGCGAAGGTCGACACCAGCAAAGATCTTCGCGCTCTCTGTGATACCAGGCAGACGCTCTGCCAGGATCTTTGGATCCAGATGGTCAAGATGCAGGAAGATATGGTCGTTGTCCTTGCCCACACCGCGTCCGTCTCGGATCTCCATCGTCATCGATCGTGAAACAACATCACGGGATGCCAGATCCTTCACGCTCGGTGCATAACGCTCCATAAAGCGCTCACCTTCGCTATTTGTCAGATAGCCGCCTTCACCACGTGATCCTTCCGTGATCAGCACACCAGCACCGTAGATGCCGGTAGGGTGGAACTGAACGAACTCCATATCCTGTAGCGGCAGACCTGCCCGCAGAACCATCGCGTTTCCGTCACCCGTACAAGTATGAGCAGACGTTGCGGAGAAGTAAGCGCGTCCATAGCCGCCAGTCGCAAGAACCGTCTTCTTTGCCCGGAACCGGTGGATCGAACCATCTTCGAGGCACACTGCGACGACACCTCGGCAGGCACCATCTTGATCCATGATCAGGTCGATTGCGAAATACTCGACGAAAAACTCAGCCGAGTGCCGCAACGACTGGCCATAAAGAGTATGCAGCATTGCGTGACCTGTGCGGTCAGCAGCAGCACATGTACGCTGGGCTGGTGGTCCCTCGCCATAATCAGTCGTCATACCGCCGAAAGGCCGCTGATAGATCTGACCGTCTTCGGTTCGCGAAAATGGAACGCCGTAGTGTTCAAGCTCATAGACGGCTTCCGGCGCGTTCCGGCAAAGATACTCAATCGAGTCTTGGTCACCCAGCCAGTCAGCACCTTTGACGGTGTCAAACATATGCCAGCGCCAGTCATCCTGACCCATATTACCGAGCGACGCAGCAATACCGCCCTGAGCGGCAACTGTGTGCGACCGGGTCGGAAACACCTTTGTTATGCAGGCCGTGGATAGGCCGGCTTCTGCAGCACCAAGCGTTGCTCGCAAACCTGCACCGCCAGCACCAACCACAACGACATCATAGGTGTGGTCGACAATATTGTAAGCCTTACCGTTCACACTTGGTGCTCCAGCACCATTGCTGCTTCCTGCCATGATCTGATCAAGCCCCAAAGTTGATTTTCAGAATTGCGAAGACACAAGCCAGCCCAATCGCAATCGCAAAAAATGTGTTCAACATGAGGAGGACGATCTTGCTGCCCTCCCCCGTGATATAGTCTTCAATGATAACCTGCATTCCTAGGCGCATGTGGATTACGCCGGATAGGATCAACAGGAGCAGACCTATCGCTACGATTGGATTTGCAATCGTTGCTTTGACGTCAGCGTGACCCTGGCCAACAAAACCAGCAATCATCCATACCAACCCTGTCGCCAGAAAGACGTTGGCTACTGCTGTCACACGCTGCAGCCAGAAATGATCGGTACCTTCCTTGGCTGAGCCAAGGCGCCTGACGTTCTTCAGAGGAGTTCTCATATTCATGATTAGAACACTCCCGCGAAACCGCCCGCCATCACCCAAATCGATACGGTGAGAGTGAGCGAGGCGATCAGTGACAACCAGCAAAGAAGATCAACAGTTCCAAGATTGAAGCCGCTTCCGGTATCCCAGATGAAATGACGGATGCCGCCAAACATATGGTGGAGCAGCGCCCAGGTGTATCCGAGCAGAACAAGCCGACCGAAGAACGATCCAAAGAAATCGCTCGCTAACTGAAAGTGCTCTGGCCCGGTTGCAGCCGCAATCAGCCACCAAGCAAGCAGCAATGTTCCGAAATAAAGGGCTGCCCCGGTCATTCGATGTACAATCGACATCACCATGTTGATCTGGGGTGTGTAAATCTGCAGATGCGGCGAGAGCGGACGTCCGCTGCCTCCGCCGCTTGCTCCGGCATTTGCCATCTGTTCGCGGTCTCCGTTTCTGACGGGTAGCAATTAGCGCGGGTCGTTTTAGCGCGCTGCAGCATATCCGGCAATCCATCCATCGGGGGTGTTGCCAACTATCACACACAGATGGGGAGATCGCGACGAAAAGTCAGCCTCAAACAGGGCTATTCGTGATTTCACTGAGCCACAAGGCTCACGCCGGCGTTACTTGAGGGCGTCGATGACGGCGTTGCCAAGTTGTGTGCCGCTTTCGAAGGCATGCTCAGCCAGTCGACCCAGACACCAATCACCTGCTACACCGACCATTTCAGACGATGAGAACAAGTAAGTCTCACCCAAAGACGAGTCGACCAGACCGTTCTTCCAGAGACGCGCCTGCATCTGGATGGGCTGAAAGTGTGATAGGCCGAGGAGATGCCACACTTCAGACCACATCTCCTCCGCAATGACTTCCGCTTCGACGTCTTCCGTCTCGCGGCTCCAAGCCTGGCTGGCATGAATCACCAGATTCTCGCCCTTACCTTTGCGTCCGGGCTTACCATTGTTGCGGCCGATCCAGCGGATCGCCTGCGACATGTCTGAATAAACATCGAACTCTGGCAAAATTTGCTGGTCGAAACGCATCATGAGCGACCAACAAGGCGCCATCCGAACACGCTCCAGCGGTGCCGCCAATTCTTCAATGTGACC
>NZGY01000138.1 GCA_002689605.1 Filomicrobium sp. | reverse complement strand
GTCTCGCTCCAGCGGCGACGAGCAATCTTCGATCTTGATGCCATGGGTCCAGCCTGTTCCTATCCGAGTAGGCATCATGGCTGGAATGCTCANGTCGTGTAAGGCGGGTCAGACCGGACGCTTACAAAGCAACAGCTAGCACTGAGGATTACGCAGCTAGAGGAAGAGATTGAAGGTGTAGAGGCGCAACTTGCCGCCAAACAACAGCAGCTGGCAATTATTCAGAAAGAGCTGGCCAAGCTTCGCCGCCTTTATGCCAAGAAGCTGACTTCAGTGACACGTTTGTACTCGCTTGAGCGCGAAGAAAGTCGACTTGGTGGGGAGCACGGTGGGCTCGTAGCGCAAAAGGCTAGGACGAGAGGAAAGATCAGCGAGATTCGCGTCCAGATTCTCGCAATCGACCATGATGCCAAACTCCAGTCTCAGCGCGAGCGTCGCAACTCGGAAGCCAAAATATTTGAATTGCGCGAAAAAGAAGTAGCAGCAGCGGACCGTTTGAAGCGCACCAAGTTATNCGCGCCACAGTCCGGCATCGTGCATGAGTTGGCAGTTCACACAAGCGGCGGCGTCGTGTCGGCAGCTGAAACGGTCGTTGTCATTGTGCCGGCAGGTGAGAAGCTCACCATCGAAGCCCGGTTTTCACCCGTTGACATCGATCAAGTCATCGTCGGTCGTCAGGCGCGACTGCGTTTCTCAGCTTTCAATCAGCGCACAACACNAGAGGTACAAGGTCGCGTTGCCCAGATTTCGGCAGATGTCTCACANGATCCGAACTCGCCACAGCAATATTATGTTGGGCGGATCGAAATGGATGCCAACTCGCAGGAAGAGCTGAAGGGGCTCGATCTTCTTCCAGGATTGCCAGTCGAAGTATTCGTCTCGACGGGGGCCCGCACTGCTCTCACGTACCCGACCAAGCCTATTACAGACCAGTTCAATCGCGCATTTAGGGAAGAATAACGCCCCTTACCGCAACCCGACGACTATTAAACCATGTCACCGCTCCATCCGCTCACAAGTTCGACTTAGGTTATTTTGGCTGTAGGGCATTAGGTCATGCCCTGGATGCACGTGGGCAGCGGCCGCTGGCTTTCGACAAGCAATTTGATCGCTGTAGGTCGGCGGATCTCGGCGGACGGTGTGATTCTCGGTTTCAAGGGCAAGCTCCGATCTGCCAATAGACGTCGGATGATCATTGCCGGATCACCCGATTCCTGTGTTTTTTTGTCTAATCGTAATGAACACTGGCAATCCGAGTTTCGGCGGTTCGATATCCATTGATGGTCCAAAGCAAAGGGCCATGAGTTATAATATCGATTTCGATTTGACGGCATAAGAGTTCTTATCTGTTATGCCGATAGTAATTCCGGATGGCCGTGCAGCCGCAGAACATTTCGCCGAACAGACATCTCAAAGCTGCTGTCACCAACACGTGTTCCCAATCCGCGGACTGTGGCAAGAACTAGTTTAGGGGCTCAAGCACCGGGTAGCTGAAAGCAGACGTGCAGCAGAGACTTTGCTTGCTTTCAGCTCGTGCGTTAACCAATCGAACTGCAACCTGTATTCCATCAGGCCAAGTCGAAGCTTCAAGAGCTGTGTATCCGATTGAGAGCCTTTGCTTCCTGCAAGCCCAAAGTCACAACTTGCACCCCGTCAAAATAGACGAAGCCGAGATGATCACGCCGCGATATCAGCTTCGCCGGCATCGGATCATAGCGATAGGACTCACCACCGAGGTGCGGCGTGACGCTGCCGATATCAGTGGACTGGCTCTGCTCGACCCTCAGAAGCGTGAGGCGCTCGCCATCGCTATTGGTGCCTTCGAATACCACGCCAGCCAACCGCAGAAAGCTGGTCGGGTCGCTGGCACCAGCAAACGCCTGAACAAAGGCTTTCTCGACCAGGTCAAGATCTTGGTGCTCGTTGTTTGCATGAGCCTCGTGCGCATGGTCGTGCGGCAGATGCGGTGTCTGCCACTGCACCGCTTCCGGATGCTCGTGGTTATGTCCAATGCCCTGGGCGCTCGCGACAGAGGCGTGGAGGTGATCGTGACGACCGTGCATGTTGAGTATCTCCTTTACCTCAATAGCTGACGGGCTTGTCGATCAATGACTTATGCGAGCCCATCTTGCCGTGCGCGACGAGCGAGCCAAGCACCTCGACGGCCACCCGGGTGCCCAACAGTGCCGTAATGTCAGATGTATCGTAGGGCGGGCTGACCTCAACAACTTCGAGACCACAGATGCCTTCTTTGGCAACCAAGCCTAAAAGCTTCAACGCTTCACGTGGCAGGAACCCGCCCGGCTCCGGCCAGCCGGTGCCTGGGACAAATCCGCAATCGACAGAGTCGATATCGAATGAGATATAGACAGCATCCGCGTCCTTCCAAGCGAGTTCAAGTGCCACCTCGGCAGTGCGTTCCAGACCAAGCCGCTCAATGTCCTCGATTGTCAGAACATTGGTGTTGCGCTTGCGCGCCTCCTCGACGCCCGGGCGCGGCACCTGCCATCCACCAATGCCGAGTTGCACAAGATTTGTTGCTGGCACGTTGTCCAACTCGGTTGCCCAGTACCACGGCGTCGTATGCATGCGCTCGTCGAGATCCTTTTCTTGGATATCGATGTGGCGGTCGAAATGAATGATGCCGATGCGCTTGGACGTGCATTGCGCGATGCCACGTACGCAGGGGAACCCGATCGAATGATCGCCGCCCAGCATGATTGGCAGTGCACCTGAGGAGAAGACGTGCGAGACACCGCGCGTGATCTGATCGAAACTCTTCTCCAGATTTGCCGGGATCGTGAAAACATCACCGACATCGCAGAGTGTCATTTGTTCTCTGAGATCGACACCAAGCTCATAGTTGTAAGGTGTATAGAGAGCCGAGATGCGACGGATGCCCTGCGGTCCAAAGCGAGTGCCCGGGCGATAGGTCGTACCTGAGTCAAATGGAATGCCAAGCACCGCCGCATCGTACTTAGCAACGTCGCGTACGTCTTCGATATAAGGTGCCTTGAGGAAGGTGTTGATGCCCGCAAAGTGTGGAAGCTCTCCACGTGCGAATGTCGGGATTGACCTGTCCGTCAGACATTCCGCCCCGGGCAGGCCCATCTTGAGTGCCCATTCCTCTTCACGCTTCCAGCCGTCTTTGGATAGGCGTCCTTCCGCTTCGACGGCTTTCCAGCCGAGCGTTTCCTTGGCATCGAAATTCGGATGGTGATGACGCGGGCGTTCGGCCTGCCCCAGAGGGCCAGAACGTTGAATACCTGCGCGCTGATGTGCCTTCATGCCCGGCGCACGCCAGATGTCACGTTTCGTTGTCATGGTGTTGCTCCCTCCATCAGTGATGCCGGCAATGCATCCGGCAACATATCATCCGACTTTTTAGCCTGAGATACATCCAGTTCATAGGTGATAGTTGCGCTCTAGGCGTTCGGAAAGTCCGGATCAACCCGGGCCTTGTCGAACACGATCAACCGGGTATCAAGTTTGAAGGCCTCGGAGATGTCATGTGTGACCATGAACACCGTCATTTTGTGTTCGCGCCGGATGTTGAGGATGAGTTCCTGCATGTTGTCGCGAATGCCCGGATCGAGCGCGCCAAACGGCTCGTCCATCAACAAGACCTGCGGTTAGTTCATAAGTGTTTAGGCGATGGCGAGCCTCTGCTGCATGCCTCCGGATAACTGCGCGGGATAGCGTTTTGCAGCAGAGCTCAAACCAATCTTTTCAAGCAGGGCATAGGCGCGCTCACGTTCTTCGCGCCACCGCTTACCGAAAACGCGACCGAGCCAACTGCCGTGCATCAGATCGGATGCACGGCAGTAAATTGTCGAGAACTGATAGATTGGGAAAAACAGAATACCGTTGAAAGACGATGCCGCGTTCTGTTGTGGGCTTCGGCGGCAAGACCTCTCCGTCGATTAAAATCTCGCCACTGCTGGGTGCTTCCTGGCCGAGCAGCATACGAAGGAAGGTCGACTTCCCGCAACCCGATGCCCCCATCAGCTATGACTGCACTCATATATCCTCTCCCTGGAGATGCGCCCCCGGGAACAGTCGCCATGATGCCAGCAAAAGAAAACGGTCAATGAGAAATGCGATCAACGTAATCCAAGNGACGTACGGTAAAATGATATCTATCGCCAGGTAGCGGCGCACGAGAAAGATTCGATAGCCGAGCCCTTCGGTTGATGCGATCGCTTCGGCAGATACTAGAAAGATCCAAGCTGGCACGAGACCAAGCTGGATCGCCTGGATCAACTTAGGAAGAATTTGCGGAACGACGACACGCATAATGAGCCGCCAGGTCGAAGCACCAAGTGTCTGTGCCTTAATGATCAGTTTCTGTGGAAGGTCAATAACAGCCTGTGTGATCGAATGAACCATCACGGGAGCCCTGCCAACCACAATCAGCATAACCTTTGACGTTTCACCCAGTCCAAAGACGATGAACAGGATCGGCAATATTGTGATCGGCGAGATAAGAGAAAGCGTTGCAACGAACGACGAGAGGAATGCACGGACCTTTGGAATCAGACCAATCAGAACGCCCAAGAGCAAGGCCAAGGCTGCGGAGATCCCCATGGCGTAGGCTGAGCGCGTGAAGCTTGCCGAGGTGTCCTTCCACAACAGGATCTCACCCGTCCGGCGGTTGGGCACTGCGGCCATATTCCAAAATGCCTGCCCCATACTTTCCAGCGCCGGCAGCAGCTTATCGGCCGGGTTTGCCTCAAGCCGGTAGTGACTGGCCGTCATGTAGACGGCGAGGATCAGAACGAATGGTATCGCGGCCANCAAAAAAGCAATCGGCCGCGATACCTTTTTGGTTGATGATACGCATCGGAGTGATCAGCCGCCGGCCTAAAGTTTACCAGCTGCAGCCATTTTCATGTACGTCGGGTCGAAGCGTAGTTTGATGTTCTTGGTGTCACCCAGCGTCTTTCCATCAGGGAAAGAGATGCCGACAGCGTCCACGGTCTTTCAACCTTCGCCAAGGCTGCCTTTTGCTAAAAGGAACTTGCGGACGAAGTCCATCGTTTTGATGAGCTGCGCGTCTTTGGTAAAGGCAACGCCTTCGGCCGGTTTAAAAAACATCTCCGTAGAGGCGAGCTGCGCATTGTAGCCCTTGAGATCGGTGCCGGAAGCTTTCGCCATGGCGGTCCTGGCTGCAATGCCCGCTTCGTCGCCTTTCGACATGATCGACATCATTTCGTACCAGGCGCCAACCAGGGCCTTGCTGAAGTTTGGGTTGTCTTTCAGCGTCGTGGTGTTGACCATCATGATGTCAATGATCTCGCCCTGGGTCTTGCTGGAATCAAAGACCTTCGTGGACTTGGGCATGCCCGTGATTTCAGATGGCAGCGGGTTCCAGGTGACGACGGCGGTGACATCTGCTGTCTTGTAGGCTGCAACCAGATCCGCGTCGGATGTGTTGACGACGGTAATGTCTTTCTCTGCTAGCCCGACGCTGTCGAGGGCCCGCACCACAAGATAGTGAGAGACGGACAACTCAACGGGGTTGACCTTCCGCCCTTTGATGTCAGCCCGCTTGCTCTTGTCCTAGAGGATGATACCATCATTGCCATTCGAATAATCGCCAACGATCAGCGCGGTCGTATTAACACCACCGCCCGCTGAAATGGATAGGGCATAAATGTTGGTCATCGAGCAGCCGTCGTAGGCGCCAGCAGTGTATTGGTTGATCAACTCGACATAGTCGTTGATTTAGACGATATCGACCTTAATTCCATACTTGTCAGCCCACTTCTTCATCAGGTCAGTTTCCTGGATGTGTCCCCAAGGCATCCAGCCCACGTAGATCGACCAACAAACCTTGGACTCAGTCTTCTCCGCGGCCTGAGCGAACGACACAGGCAGAGGCAGACTGAAGGCAAGTGCGGCTGCAAAGATTTGCCGATACATCATCTCCGCCCTTTCAAACATGCGCAACCTCGCGTGATACTGCACAAGCTTTTCGTGGTCACCGAGCGCACACCGGGAGAAAGCTTGCGCCCGGCAAACCTGTGCAGCGATCTCCCGGGATTTTGGCCCGCCGTGGCTCCGACTTGTCATTGGCCGGAGTGCATCTCTCGGACCAGCATCAGATCGAGCACACGATCTGACCGGAACCCTAGACGTGCTGCACGTTAACTATTTGGCAAGAGCTGTGCCACTTGATTGCGATCAGGGTAACATGCTGACAAAGTTGATAAAATTGGATTGCAGGTAAAGTAATGCCAACTCCAAGCCTAACAATTTGCCTAGCAATCAAGCAGAGTATTCAGCGCGATGCACACCGGACGTCCACATCTCTTTCTGTCGTTGAGTTGAGCGGCAATTACCAGCTTATCCCGGCAGTTCTTCGAGAGGCGCAGCAGGAAGAATGAGCTTCCTCAGAACGCTCCTACTTAAGAGAGGTATTCGAATGAGTAGTGAGAACTCGCATCGGCCAGTGCGATTGCTAAGGTGAACGTTGCTGTACCTCCCACACAATTCGTCCACTTCAAAAATTTTCTGAAGATCGATGGTCGCTGGAGCATTATTACGAAGGCTTATCATATTGATGACTGAAACGGATAGCTCATCGGGGGCATAACCTCGGGCCCAAACTGAGAGTGCAAGGGCACTCGCTACCGTCTGCAGTAAAGTCAACACGACTCCCCTCTCAACCCGCACGATCTCGCGTCCCCGTATGCGGCAAAGGACGATCCGCCAGTCGGTCTAAGGACGAGTTCGGAACAACTGTTCTCAAGTCAATCCACTCGCGATGCTCCGAAGAGATCTGTTCATTGACCAAAGCCGAGAAGTGCAAGACGCCGCTCTGATGGCCCGAAGCTGCAGCGCTCCGCGCTTCTTCCAAAGCCCAAGTGCATCAGGCAATGTCCTAACACTTACCCATTTTCTGCGATGGAACAGGTGGCTGTGACTGACAAAGGCAACGAGCTTATTGCACGCATCAAGGATAATCGCGAACGCTTCTCCGTTATCGGTCCGAAACCGCAAAATCTATCCTACGACGAGATTGTTACGCGTGTCGCTGATTTCATGCTGTCCCGAGACAAGCTGCGAATTTCCTATGCCATCGGCAATGAGGTTGGTGAAGCCTTAGAAGACGAAAACGATGCATGCTTCGATCCAATAGCGCTTTATCAAGCTAATCCCGATCGACACGACGAAATCGTCATGTATGTCGAAGCTGAGATGAAATCATCTGAGCAGGATCTGTTGAAGCGAAAAGATAGCAGTCTGTTCGCCTACAACACCCTCGTATTTGGGTCGGCACTTCGCCTAGCGAATTCGGAAGCATTGTTACCCGAACTTTTGGATTTCCTGATTGAACACCTCATCGAATCCAAGCCGCCCACTGAATCCAAACGCCGAGGTAGACCCAAAGACAGCAATGATGATGTGAGGTTCAAACGTCAGGCAATAGAATTTGCCGTTGCCCACGGACCAACCGCTACAAGGAACGATGCAACAGAGGAGCCCAGAGCATGTGATGCTGTGGCTGAGGCTGGAAGCAAGCTTTACCAAATTCAGGGCGACGCAAAATTCATATCGAAATACACATTCGAGGCGCGAAAAAAAGTCTGGCAGAAATCTGTCTAGGGACCATGATGACGTGGGAAAGCAATCGCGATTTATTACCCATGCTAATAAGCATGTAGCACTGCATATTCCTTCTATGTTCACCAGCAAGGATGTAACCACCGGTGCAAAAGTGAGCCGGTGTTCGGAGCGCCGCCTAGCATCTCCCTATCGGCAAGCGACAGACCTTCGTGCGTTATGAAGACGTTGAACGATGTATAGGGTTGATCCATTGGCAGCGTCGGCGGTTGCTAGCCAAGTACTGTTGGCGTCGGGTCGGAGTAATAACGTAGAAGCTCACGTCGACGTGACACTTGCCGTCGGCCAGCTTGTGGTATGCGCTCACGACCTCGCGCAGGCTTTGGCCCTTTTCCTGAAGGCAGAACGGCATGACAAGCGTGTTACCGCCGAATGCTGCGGAGCGCGTCGCACTCTCGAAGTCGTCGGCCATGACAATATCTCGTCCGCTCGGCTAGGAGATGTGGACGTGGCTATCGATGCCGTCGGGCAGCACGAGCCTGCCGGTCGCATCAATCACTTCAGCCGCCTCGCCGAGATCGGTCCCCAAAGCAGAGATCTTTCCATCCTTGATGCCGAGATCGCACGTGAAGGTGTCGGTGGCGGTGGAAACAGTGCCACCCTTGATGATCAGATCGAAAAGGGCCATACCTCCGAACTCTTGGTTGCGCTCAGCGCTCGTAAAGATATTGCAAGCACCGAGTGGCCATCCTCAAACCCGCAAATTCCGCCGATGGAAGGGCCCATCACTCGCGAGACCCATTCATTTTGCATAAAACTTCCTGATGGCGGGCGGCAACACTTTTGAGAGTCTGCCGCTGCGCCTCGTCGTCCAAGAGAGTTGGGGTTGAAAGGGATTGCATCGATGAAACAATCGGCACAGCCTGCACGCAGGATCGTTCTCGTCAATCCCAACACCGATGAGGCGATGACCCGCATGATGGTCGCGATCGCCCAGGAGGCAGCGACAACGGGGGTCCATGTCGAGGGTGTGACGGCACTCTTCGGTGCGCCCCTGATCACGAAACCCGCCGCTCTGGCACGTGCTCGCGACGCGGTGCTGTCCATTCCCAAGGGCACCTTCGATGGCGCTAAAGGTGTTCTCGTTTCCGCGTTCGGTGATCCTGGCGCGAATGAATTGCGCTCTTGCCTCAGCGTTCCCGTAGTGGGGCTGGCTGAGGCCTCGATGTGCGCAGCTGCTGACCTCGGACGTTTCTCCATCGCCACGACGACTCCTGGCCTTGCCCAAGCCATTCGACAGAAGGCTGCGGAAATCGGCGTTGCCGAAGAGCTCGTCAGCGTCAGGACCACGCAAGAGGATCCTGCAACACTTATGCGAGACGGCAAAGCCGTATTGCAGGCGTTGGAAAGCATCATAAAGGAGGCTATCGCGCGAGATGATATCTGCTCGGTAATCATCGGCGGCGGACCGCTCGGACTCGCCGCCCGCGATCTCGTCCAGCGCATCGACATCCCGGTTCTAGAGCCGATCCCGATCGCCATCCGGTCGCTCATCGAAAATCGAACATTGTGGCGGTAGGAGGACCGTTCTCGCATGACAAGATCGGGAATGCGGTCATTCCAAGGCCTTGCGATCTCGATCTCCTACGCTAGAGCTAGCAAGCTTTGCTCACTGAAGAGATCACCTACAAGCTGTACACCGATGGCCATGCCGTCAGCGCCCGGATTGGCCGGCACGGCGACCGCGGGATGACCGATGGCATTGGCGCATCCGGTATAAACCGCGTGGCCGCGAGGCCCGACTGGCTTGCCGTCTATCTCGGTTGGATGCGTAACAGCGGCTTTCCAAGGCGGGGCCGCGCAACAGGGCGTTATGATAACATCGACAGTGTTGAACAGCATGAAGGCCTCGCTCCGCAGGCGCCGCACCTCGCCCAGGATCTCGGCGAGGTGGACGGCCCCCAGATCAGCTCCACTGCGCGCCATATCGAGGTACTGGGCGCCGGCATGCTCTCGCATTGTTGAAACCTTGCCGATCATTCTACCGAGGCCAATGGCCGCGATCGTCGGCCAGAGGTTATTCAGTCTGCCAAGATCCAGTGGGAGTGGCCCGTCTTCGACGACGTGTCCTAGGTCTGCCAGAAGGTCGGCTATGTCGCGTGCGGATGCGGCGATCTGCGGATCACATGGCGCATCTACGAAACGCTCCACATACAAGATGCGCAGCGGCGCAGGGGAGTATCGGAGAGCGGCATCAGCGCCAGTTGCCTGGCGTGAACTCGGATCGTGGCGGTCCGGTCCACGCAAAACGACAAATACGTCCGCGACATCTGCAACCGTTTGTGCGACCGGGCCAACGACCTCGAAATCGAGAAGAACCTGAAGCAGGCCTCCGTACCTCGGGACAGAGCCGATTCCCGGCTTTAATCCGACGAGGCCGGAATATGCGACAGGTCTTCTGATCGAGCCACCACCATCGGTTCCGATCGCAATCGGAAGCATGCGCGCGGCAACTGCCGTGACCGAGCCGCCACTCGAGCCGCCGGGGGGCAGGGTCGGGTCCCAAGCATTTCCCGTCACGCCGAAGAGCGAGTTGCCCGTATAGCCTTCGACGGCGAATTCCGGCGTGTTCGTCTTACCGACAAAGACGGCATCGGCAGCCCGCAGGCGCGCGATCGGAAGCTCATCGGCTGCCACGATCGAAGCCGCAAAGACACGGCTTCCCCAGGTCGCAGGCATCCCGGTGACGGCGAGGTTGTCCTTTATGGCAACCGGTACGCCGTCGATTGGGCTCAAGGGCTGGCCTTCACGGTAGCGCCGGGCGCCTGCTTCGGCGTCTTCACGAACCCGCGCATTTCAGGCGACGAAGACATTGAGCGTCGAATCGAGACGTTCGATGCGTGTCAGTGATGCCGCCAGTGCGCTCACGGGCGACAACGAACCTGCGAGAAAGCCCTCACGCAGAGCTTGCGCATCGAGGCCGGCAATGTCTTCGGGAACGGACGGGTTGGTCATTTTCCCTATCTCAACAGCCGTCCCCACTTCGTAATGCGTGTCGGATCCCGCCTGCACATGCGCAGCGTATCCCAAAGCGTGACAACGGCGGAATCGAGAACGATTACTCCTGTCTCCCGCTCTACCTGCTCGATCAAGTCCGCGCCTCTGAAGTTCGTGCAAACCACGGCGATCGCATCGGGTCTGGCGTCCGCCGCCTCCCGGATCAGGTCTGCAACCAACCGGGGAGAATAGCAAGCGAAGCTGAAATTGCCCCGGTCTTTAAGCCGGCGGTCTGCGACGATCTCGACGTCGATCTGCTCGTGGTTGGCAATGAGCCGGTCCTGAATTTCCGAAAGATAGGGCGTAACGAGGCCGAGCCTTCGCAAACCGAGGAGGCGAATGGCCTTGTTTAGCGCTAGAATGGTAGATGTCGCCTCGATTCCCGTTCTTGTGCGGATTGCCTGCACGAGTGCCTCGTCCGTGTGAAAGCCGAGCCAGCTTGCTGAGGTACCGTTCCAGGCGATGACGTCGGAATGAGCATCAGACAGCAGATCGGCCGCTGCAAGAATGGGATCGAGTTTGAACTGGTTCTGTGAGCCCTGATCCATCGAAATCTGCGTGACGAGAAACCTTGCGAAGTGAGCAGTGACTGCGTTACCGAACGGGGCCAGTATGCGCGCCGTCATCGGCTCAAGGACCGCAAACGATGATGGCGTGAGCATGCCAATGCGCGTCCAGTAGCTCATGGTAATATCGGGTTTCAAGGACATGCTCGGCTCACGGAGATGGTCGCGGTTGGCAAGAGCGCTCGGCAGGATAACTACGCTAACATTACGGTTGTCAGCCTGTCATTGGGTGGTTTGCCGACTTATGCGGCAGCGGTTGGTGAAAGTTTTCGCACTTTTCTCGCAAGTTCGGCATGTTAATGATCTTTGGACGCGTTCTTCTTTCATCAACCCATCCGATCGCCAGGACTAATATGCGCCTTCTGCTTCTCAATCCCAATACGACGGTGGCTCTGACAGACCTCATGCTGGCCGCCGCACGGCCGGTCGCTGCTGCCGATACCGTGATTGTCCCAGCGACCGCGCCGCGGGGTGTACCTTACATCGCAACGCGCGCCGAAGCGCAGCTCGCAGGCGGTGTAGCACTCGAAATGCTGGCTGACCGACAAGGCCAATTCGATGCCGCTATCATGGCCGCATTCGGAGACCCTGGTCTCGGTGGCGCACGCGAACTCTTTCCACAACCGATCATTGGGGTCGCCGAAGCGGGAATGTTGCTTGCGTGCATGCTCGGCCGCCAGTTTTCGGTCGTGACGTTTGCGACTGCTCTCGAGCCTTGGTATCGCGAATGCGTTGCGATGCATGGTCTTGAATCGCGCTGTGCCTCGATCCGGACGCTGGACGGAACCTTCAATAGTATTGCTGCCGTGCAGGAAGAGAAGGAGGCACTCTTGGTCGCAATGGCCAGCACGGCGGTGGCGCAGGATGAGGCGGACGTCGTCATCCTGGCCGGAGCGCCGCTTGCCGGCCTCGCGGCCAAGGTTGCCGATCAGATTCCGGTTCCGGTTGTCGATTGCGTGGTCGCGGCAGTCAAGATGGCCGAAGGCATGGTCGCGCTGGCCCCGCGAAAAGCGACGAAAGGCTCTTTCCGAAGGCCGGATGCAAAGTCGATCATCGGCCTGCCGGACGCGCTTACGCGATGGATTGGTCACGAAAACTAGGTGTTCGAGCATTGCTCAAACAACGATCAGGCTGGTGGTTTCCTAGGCATGACTGCTCGCTCAGCGTCCTTTTTATTTCGGTGGTTGAAGCGAGAATTTAGAGAAAACAGAGTATTAACGATGTGGCATAGTGCTTGCAAAGCGCTGGCTGCAAGCTTGCTTCGCTGAGGGAACGAATTAATGACGCATCGACCCGTCCTCTGCCTGCGGCGCTCATGTACGGAGTCAAGATATTGGCGACGCCAAACGTCAGTGAAATCTCGGTGAGGGGGGCGCGCAAGGCCATACCGAGAAGCCTTGAGCGTACTCGTCCCTCCATTGTTGCCATTTTTAACGGTTTGATCATGCCCGCCCTGACCGCCTCGCCAACGTTCGGGCTTAATCAGATGGTCGAGGGTTGACGGAGGTTCGATGGACCGGCGTGACTTTAAAGGTTACGGAGATGCACCGCCCGATGTGCAGTGGCCCGATGGGGCACAGCTCGCGGTTTCGCTGGTTGTCAACGTTGAGGAAGGAGCAGAGCTTTCGCGCGCTGATGGCGACGAGCGAAACGAAAGTATCCACGAAATCCGCGAGGAAGTTGTCGACGCGGTCGATCTCTGCATGGAGACGCACTTTACGTATGGTATGCGCGCAGGCTATCACAGAATTGCCGATGTGCTTGACGCGTACGGTGCACGCGCGACCTTCTCTTGCTGCGGTCGAGCGGCACAGCGATCGCCCTGGCTGGTGCGCGACGCGGTCATGCGCGGTCACGAGGCGTCTTGTCACGGATGGCGGTGGGAGACGATGGCGCGCAAGACGCGCGAAGACGAGCAAGAGATCATACTCCGCACGCACGCAGCCGTCAGTGCTGCCGCTCAGGCGCCCGTCGTCGGTTGGCACACACGCTCCACGAGTTCGCTTGATACCCGGCCGCTCCTCATCGAGCACGGCGGCTTCCTCTACGACTCCGACGCCTATGACGATGACATACCTTACGTCGTCGATGTCGGCGGCACCGACCACATCGTCTTGCCCTATGCATTCGATACCAACGACATGCGATTCCAGCCAGGTGGCGGTTTCATCCAGGCGTCCGATTTCTCTACTTACTGCATTGGCGGCTTCGAGCGCCTATGGCGCGAAGGAGAGAAGGCACCGCGAATGATGTCAGTTGGCCTGCATCTTCGCACCATCGGCCGGCCGGCACGTGTCGGTGGGCTTGAGGCGCTGCTGGATGCTATGATCAATCGTGGCGGCGTCTGGATCGCATCGCGGGCAGAAATTGCCCGGCATTGGCGGAAGGCAATCGGGCTTGGAGCATGGGCGGGAGATGCCGAAGGGCCGGGCGCGAGTTGAAGCCGCTCGCTGATAGATGAAAGTACGAGAGTTTATCAGTGTCAACGCCGGAGAGAATATGGGCCAGTTCACCGGAGTAGAAGTAGGCCACTGGCGGTGTCGGTGTTGACACCGTTGACTTGGCCTTTGGCTTAGACGTTGTTGTAGGTTTTGTCGTTGACCGACTATTGGTCGAGCGACGTTTTATACGACGTCCTGTTTTGCCATTCATCTTATTCAACATTTTGCGACGTACTGACGCCAATTTGGTTGCTTCAGCTTAGTAATGCGAACATAGCGGCAATTTATAATATTCCTGTATATTACGCAGCACCCCTCACCGGCCCTTAGCCCTTAGCCCTGCACATATTCTATGTTGAGCCATGCATCAATCGTGAGACCTGATAGTCTGGCGATTGCTATTATTAAATGAAAGATAATCATATTCTTTACGCCGAATAATTTCTGAAATAGTAATCGTCCGGGCGGACGATAGAGCGTAACTTGCTGGATGCTCACACTATTTTTATTTTTTCGGTCTTTTTTTGGGGTACATCAGAAACTTTTTGTAATAAATTTCATTTCAGTTTCGTGAGCAGATAATAGTCTGTGTATTATTATCGATGCATTATTTTTGTCCGTCTTATCGTATGAGACGAATGGGGTATAATGTTATATTATAACATTATTAGATAATAGGAATAATGTTGAATGACGTTCTTTATTTCCTTGACAATTTGTTATTAACATTCGACATACGATATTCCATCGCTGAAAGCACTCTGCGAGCGATGCCGTCGTGCCCTGGAAAAGGCCGTAGTGCTGACCTGGCCAAACACCTTAAGGAGAGTTTCCCCATGTGTGGACGTGATGCCCCCTTGTTCCCCAACCTCACCAATCTCAAGACCGACCGGCGAGCACTGCTCAGGTCGGGCGGCGCCATGGCACTGACAATGGCCGTCATGCCCGGTCTCCTGTCGGGTCGAGCCGAAGCGGCCGATGCGCTGAAGTCGACGCACGGTACCGGCTTTTGCAACCTTAACCTCTTTCTGGCCCACGCCGAGCAATTGGCGAAAGACGATGGTCTCGAGATACAGTTCATCAACACGCCGACGTTTGCCGAGCAGGTCACCTTCCTTGGCATGGGTCAGGTCGACCTGGGCCTCATGCCCTACACGAGCTTCATGGCCCTCTATGACGCAGGCGCTCCAGTGAAGATCGTTGCAGGCGGCGGCATCGAAGGCTGCGTGATCGTATCCAGGCCAGGCCTCGACACGGCGGAAAAACTCAAAGGCAAGACCCTTGGGACATTCCAGCTCGATACCCTCGAAGTGCTTCCTTACGACTGGCTCAAGAAGAATGGCGTGTCCTTTAAGGACGTTAAGGTTCGCTACATGGGCAATACACCGGAGGCAGTCGAAGCGTTCAAGGCAGGCGCGATCGACTGGATCTGCACGATCGAGCCTTATGGCTCGGCATTGCTCAACGACGTCAAGGGCTCACACATGCTCTCAGATGGGACGGACATCTACGGCAAGGGCTACACCGACTGCGTGCTGGCCTGCCGCGCGCCGCTGATCGAAGAAAAACCCGCGGCCCTGAAGGCCGTAATCAAAGGCATGATGAAGGCGCAGCTTCAAGCCGAAAGCGATATGCCTGGAACGCTCAAAAAGATGGTCGGCACGTACTACAAAACCAGCATGGAGAACGCTACGATCGCAATGGGCAAGCAGCCTGCCGTCGTCGATGCGCGCAACCAGACGCAGTTCATCCTGGACCGCACCGACAGCCTCGTCGAAATGGGCTACATCAAGAAGAAGCCAGACCGAAAAGCGATCGATTGGTCGATCCTCGAGACCGTGATCGCTGAGAACCAGGATCTCTACGCCAAACTCAAGCTGAAGTCGGCTTGATCATGAGCTCAGACATCTCGATCTCCAAGCGCCGCAGCGGAGCAAGCGAGGTGACAGGCGGCAGGCTCTCCAGCCTGTCGTCCTCCCCTAAGCGGTTCCTTCCTGAGTGGGCCTACAGGGCTCTCGAGCAGACAGGCTGGACGCTCGTATCAGTTGGCCTGTTTGCGGCCATTTGGGAGTTGTGTTGGGCCACAGGCCTGGCCGACCCGAAACTGCTGCCCCCGCCGCACATATTTCTCGGCGACTTTGCCGATCAGGCAAAGTTTTTCAACACGGCCACCCGCTGGTCGATTGGCGTCAATCCCGCCGCTGGTCCTTCACCATTCGAGGCGGTGTTGATCACCGTCGCCGCGACCACAATGCGCGTCCTTGTCGGTCTGCTGATTGCTTCCGTTCTGGCGATCGCACTCGGCGTCGCGATACGCTATTTCGTGGTCGTTGAAAAGTTGACACTTCCGACCATCACGCTGCTCTCACCGGTGTCACCAATCGCATGGCTGCCCGTCGCGATCTTCCTGTTCGGCATCGGAAACGCGCCGGCCATCTTCATGGTGATCATTGCGCTCTTCTTCCACATGGTGCTCGCAACTATCAACCAGATCGACGGCGTCAACAAAAACCTCATTAATGTCGCCCGGACGATGGGCGCGACCAAGGCGCAAACCTATTCGCGCGTTATCGTTCCGGCCATCCTGCCTGGGCTCTTGGTCGTCCTGCGCCTCAACCTGTTTGCTGCCTGGATGGTGGTGCTTATCGCTGAATCGACCGGCGTCGGCTATGGACTGGGGCAGGTGATCATGCTGGCGCGAAACACGTTCAATCCGTCGCTCGTCTTTTTCACGATTGCCCTCATCGGGCTTCTGGGATTCTTTTCCGACTGGCTGCTTCGCCAGGTCCAGAAGCGTCTGCTTTACTGGGTTCCTGAGACATCTGGGGTGCTCCGTGGCCTCTAACAAAAAACCGTTCTCATCGAAGGATGCTGTCGTCTGCAGGGACGTCGGCAAGATATGGGCAGATGGCACGCCTCGGGCACACGAGGCGCTTCGCGATATCGACCTCGACGTCAAGCCCGGCGAGTTCGTCGTGCTACTCGGCCCCTCCGGTTGCGGCAAGAGTACGTTGCTCTATCTGATTGCCGGTCTCGAACGCGAAACCGCAGGCGAGATCTGGTCTTTTCACGAACGCGTGGAGCAGCCGTCACCTAATCGCAGTCTTATTTTTCAGGAAACTTCGCTGTTTCCATGGCTAACTGTATGGCAGAACGTCGCCTTCGGTCTTTCGATCAGTGGCATGTCGACCAGTGAGCAGCGTGCGACCGCTGAAAAAGCACTCGCACGGGTGGGACTATCGGAGGCAATGCACAAGCGTCCCGACGAACTCTCAGGCGGCATGCGACAGCGCGTGGCAGTTGCCCGCGCGCTTGCCATGCGCCCCAAAGTCCTCTTGATGGACGAACCCTTCGCCGCCCTCGACGTTCAGACGCGACAGAAAATGCAGGACTTCCTGCTTGACGTCTGGCGTGATAGTGGTGCCTCAGTTCTTTTCGTCACCCACCACATTGACGAGGCGGTCGCGCTTTCCGATCGCGTCGTTGTTTTCACCTCGCGGCCCGGCCGGATCAAGAAGATCGTCACCAACGATCTGCCCCGTCCGCGCGATCCATTTGCGCCAGAAAGCGAGGCGCTCCGGCGCGAACTGACATCACTGCTCAAGGACGAGGTCGACCGCGCTTTCGCCGAACAGGAGGACCTTGCCGCCAGCGCGTGATCGTAACGTTCGAGCACACCCCTAATCTGATATGAAGCAATATGAATTTACTTGAGGCCTCCCCTATGACCACCTCGATCGTCCGTAGCCGCGCCCTGATTACTGGCACCACCGACCGTTTCTCATGGAACGAGATCCCCGATGGCGCCGTACTCGTCGAAGACGGTGCCATCGCAGCGATTGGCACCTTTCAAGAACTTAAGGACAAGCATCCCACTGTCGCTGTGATCGGAAACGGCAACGACATCGTTCTGCCAGGCTTCGTAAACGGCCATCACCACATCGGCCTCACGCCCGTCCAGCTCGGGTCGCCCGACATGCCCCTCGAGTTGTGGTTCGTGACGCGGATGGTGATCCGAAATCTCGACCTCTATCTCGACACACTCTACTCAGCATTCGAGATGATCGCGTCGGGCATCACGACGGTGCAGCACATTCACGGCTGGATGCCTGGATCCCTGGCAGACGTTGAGAACAAATCGGGCGATGTCATTCGCGCATACGAAGATATCGGCATGCGGGTTTCTTACTGCTACGCCGTCCGCGACCAGAACCGTCTCGTCTACCAAGCTGACCAGGAATTCGTCGCAAGCCTGCCTGCCGAGCTTCAAGACCCCATGAAGCGCTGGTTCGAAAGGTTTCAAACCGGCCTTGACGAAAGCATGGCCCTGTTCCGTCAACTCCACGAACGCTACAGTAACAAGAGCCGCGTGAAGGTTCAGCTAGCACCCGCCAATCTGCACTGGTGCTCAGACGAAGCGCTCACGGCACTTTCCGAGACCTCCAAGGCTTACGATGTGCCGATGCACATGCATTTGCTCGAGACCGCCTACCAGAAGGCCTACGCCTGGAAGCGCGGCGAATGCACCGCGGTCGAATATATTGACAGGTTCGACATGCTTGGCCCGCGCATGACACTCGGCCACGGGGTCTGGTTGAGCGAAAGCGATATAGACCGCCTCGCGGAGACAGGCACCTGCGTTTGTCACAACTGCTCGTCCAACTTCCGCCTGCGCTCTGGCGTGGCAGCGCTCAATCACCTCGAGGCAAAAGGGATCAACACGGCGATCGGGCTGGATGAGGCCGGCATCAACGATGACCGAGACATGCTGCAGGAGATGCGCATGGTGTTGAATACCCATCGTGTGCCGGGCATGAACGATAGCGAGGTACCAACGATGGCGCAGGTGCTCAGGATGGCAACAACGGGCGGAGCCAAGACGACACCCTATGGTGCAACGATCGGGTCACTCCAGATCGGCAAGGCAGCCGATCTCGTCATGGTCGACTGGGACCAGATNGCCTTCCCCTATCTCGACGAAGAAACGCCTTTGCTCGACGCCGTCATCCAGCGCGCCAAGACGAAGGGCGTAACCCGGGTGATGTGCGACGGTGAGGTCATTTACGATGGCGGTCGCTTCACGCGGGTCGATCAGGCGTCAGCATTAAAAGCGCTCCATGATGACTTGACGAAGGCGCTCAGCGATGACGAGGTTGAGCGACGAAATCTCTCGAAGGCACNGCTGCCGCATGTCCGCAAGTTTTACGCGGACTACATCGACCCGTTGAAACACGAACCCTACTATCGTTCCAGTTCACGTGTCTGATAAGCTAAGGATGGCGGCCATGGCAAAACTGGATCTCATGATCAAGGGAGGGACCATTGCCACGGCGGCCGACACGTTCGTCTCCGACATCGGCATTCTGGATGGCCGTATTGTGGTCCTCGCCAAAGGACCTCGACAGTGGCGATGGCCGATGATTTCGCGAGCGCGACACGGGCAGTAGCGTTCGGCGGCAACACGATAGTTATGCCATTCTGCCTCCAGGAAAAAGGACAGAGCCTACGTTCGGCGCTCAACGACTATCAAGCGCTTGCCGAGGGACAATGCTACATCGATATCAGCTTCCACCTCATCGTCTCTGACCCGACATCAACTGTGCTCGGCCAGGAACTGCCGGCGCTGGTCGATGACGGCTACACGTCGTTCAAGGTATTCATGACGTACGAAGGCTTGGCGCTCGCCGATAAGGAAATGCTAGAGGTCTTCGCGTGCGCGCGCGAGACCGGCGCGATGGTTCTCGTCCACGCCGAGAACTACGACACGATCCGCTTCCTTCCCGAACAGCTCGAGGCCGGCGGCAAGATTGCGCTAAGATACTACGCAACGTCACGCCCCATTCCCGTCGAACGGGAGGCGACGCACCGCGCGATCAGCCTCACCGAACTGATCGACGTGCCGATCACGATCGTCCACGTGTCAAACGGCGAAGCAATCGATCAGATCCGCTGGGCACGCGGGCGCGGCCTCAAGGTTTACGCCGAGACCTGCCCGCAGCACCTCGTGCTCACCGAGAAGGATTTTGATGGCCTGAATATGGAGGACGCGAAGTATGTCTGTAGCCCGCCGCCGCGCGATGAAGAGAGCCAGCAGGCCTGCTGGAACGGCATCGAAACAGGCGTCTTCGATGTCTTTTCATCCGACCATTTTCCGTTTCGCTACGACGACCCCGCGGTNAAGCTCAACGAAAAAGGCCGGACGAGCTTCAGGTGGGTTCCCAATGGCATACCCGGCATCGAAACGAGGCTGCAGGTCCTGTTCTCCGAGGGTGTCGGCAAGGGACGGATCGACATCAACAGGTTCGTTGCGCTAACATCGACCAATCATGCCAAGATGTATGGTCTCTATCCGCGCAAGGGGACAATCGCCATCGGGTCTGACGCGGACATCGCGATATGGGACCCGGAGCGCGAAGTGACGATCACACATGACCTGATGCACGGTGGCGCGGACTACACGCCGTAGGAAGGGCTCAAAGTCAAAGGCTGGCCGGTCACGACGATCGTGCGCGGGAAACCCGTCGTGATGAATGGCGAACTCATAGGCGAGCCCGTCGCAGGGACCTATTTACCGCGCGAGCGCTCATCCTACACCAGCACGCCGGCAACAAGTTGACTCCGGCCTGTCTGACGTCAGCCCCTCCGATACGTGATCTACCCTCAGCAAATTGTGAACTGCTATCTCGACGCCACCCGACCAGTGAGCAGATAGCAATGTTAATCGCTTCGGCCCAACCAGGCGGTGCACTCAAAAAACGTGGAACTGAGGACGTAGGTTGACTACCAAACAGACTGGCCGACGGTGTGCTAAGCAGCGAGTCTGCCACATTCGCGACGACTAGGATGAGAATTGACGACCGACGGGAACACTGCACGTCTCAGAACCAAAATGCGGTAACACACCAGATGTAGCGGCTTCAATTGGCGCGCCTTCGCTATGAAGCCGACTTCTGAAGGATCGGGCGTATCAAGAGAAAGAAACGGTAGAGCCGCTCCGCTCCATGTCGAATNACAAGCAAGGTCAAAAAAGCGGCCTAGCCATNTNAATGACGGTAACGCAATCCAAAGCTCCGCGAATGCNTCTGCACCNNNCGCCAAATTGCCATCTGACCGTCTAACATGAAATCGACGGAGTGCNGCANATTTGGTCAGGTCNNCNGCAAGGTCACCATCATNGCTCGTCGANACATCAATCCACGAAATCGCGTCGGCACCTCGCATTTGNCGATAGGCGNCAATNTCNCGGCGGCATAGTGGGCAGGCGCCATCGAAGTACACACTCAGTTTTCCTGTCGGTTGATCCGTTTTTCGTCGCGCTCACCAATTCCCTCATCCCAATTGTCATTGCGGCTTTGCCAGAGCACTCTTCACTGCTGTGAGCAAACGTTCTGATTTCGGGCTTATCCCGGANGCAAATGCACCGACAATCCTGCCGTCACGNCCAACCAAGTATTTNTGGAANTTCCAACGCGGCGCGTGACGATCCCCATATGTCTCTCNTGCCCATTGATANAANGGATGCGCGTTNGCACCCTTCANTTTGTACTTCGCGGTCAGCGGAAATGTTACGCCGAATGCACCCTGACAGAACTGTTTAATTTCATCGTTTGTGCCGGGCTCTTGCCATCCAAAGTCGTTTGATGGAACACCAATTACAACTAAGCCTTTCTTTTTGAAAGCGGTCCATAGCGCTTGCAAGCCCTGATACTGGCTCGTNAAACCGCAGAAAGANGCAGTATTCACGACCAGCAAAACCTTCCCTGCGAANGNATCAAGCGGCAAAGGGCTATCGTCAATCGACACAAACNCATGCTGATGNGCGGTCAACTTCTTCGGCTGCGGTGATGCAACAGCGACAGCACCGTAACCAATGAGCAGCAATGGNACGAGGACCCGCCCGATATGGCCAGACAACATTTGNAATTTCCTTGAGCNTCTTGNCATGCATCCGAAACGCAGCAACGGAGGATGAGGATCACCGTAATCGTGATGCAATACTAACCCGAGAGGCGCGCTGCTATCCCGCAACCGCGAACGGGCCGGGTACATTCCAGCTTGACGGTCGTAAGTCGAAATGCCCCACGCTTTGTTGGTCAGCGATGCAATTTAGCGAAACTAACCGCCCGAAAAGCTGACCATCAGCATGAACCCGAACACGTAGGCGGCTATGGACATCACGAGCGCGAACGCAGCATGTCCTTGCGCTGCCGACCGCGCTATATCAACGACTGTCGCTATCGANGAGCCTGTTTGACCCTTCGGNTCAACTGGGAGCCGCAGTGTTACCAAACCAACGGCACCGATACCGATTACAGCATGCGAGGCGGCTTGGGTTCCAGCAATTACAAGCAGCGCGATAACGGCGCTGCTAAGCACATTAGCACAAATATACATTGGGGCGCCCAAGTTTGTGAGTGACTGCCACTCTACGCTGGTTTCCGCGCGAAGGATCTCCGGCCCACTCTTTATTGCTCCACATACCGCTCGCTTCTGTATCATTGGTGCCAGTGAGATCCGATGTTGCGACATCTGGCCCCGCGCTTCTCCAAACCAGGTAAGGCTGCAAGTCGTTACACTCAAGCAAGAGGAGCGATCGACGATGGAAAAGAAACCTTTGACGTCACCCTACTCGGGTGTGTTGGGCTGGATTGATGCACGGCTACCGATCCCTAGAATGCTTGATCAAGAATACCTGCAGTTCCGCGTCCCAAAAAATCTCACATACTTTTGGTCGTTCGGCGGTATACTCATGCTAACGCTTATGACCCTGATCATAAGCGGGCTTGCGCTCGGGATGCACTACAAACCATCAGCCGATGAAGCGTTCGACTCCGTCCAACGCATCATGAGGGATGTCAACTACGGGTGGCTGATCCGTTACATGCACATGAATGCGGCACACTTCTTTTTCATCGCCGTATACATCCATATTTTCCGCGGCATCTATTTTGGTTCTTATAAGCAACCGCGAGAACTGCTGTGGATCTTTGGTGTCATCATCTTCTTCTTGATGATGGCTACAGCATTTCTGGGCTACACTCTCCCATGGGGTCAGATGAGCTACTGGGGTGCCACGGTCATCACGAACCTCTTTAGCGCTATTCCATTCGTCGGTGACTCAATCGTTGTCTGGCTACTAGGCGGATACAACGTTGGCGACGCAACGGTGAACCGCTTCTACGTACTGCACTGGTTTACGGCATTCGCAATCGTGGGTGTCGTTCTGCTCCACGTCACTGCGCTGCACATCACAGGCTCCAATAACCCATCTGGAATTGAGCCGAAAGATGACAGCGAAACGCTGACGTTTAATCCATTCATGACGATCAAGGACCTCCATGGCGCCGTTGTGTTCTTCACGATTTTCGCCTTCGCGTTGTTCTTTGTTCCGGACTACCTTGGGCATGCGGACAACTACATACCGGCAAACCCTCTAGTTACGCCTGCACATATCGTACCCGAGTGGTACTTCCTGCCCTTCTATGCGATCTTGCGTGCCATTCCCGACAAGTTAATGGGCGTGGTTGCGATGGTCGCGTCGATTGGGCTCTTAGCGTTTCTACCGTGGTTGGACACGTCGCGCATCCGCAGCTGTGTTTTCAGACCCGTATGGAAATGGCTGACGCTTCTGTTTGTTTTCAACTTCTTTGTTCTAATGTACGTCGGCGCAATGCCGGCGGAAGGCACCTACGTAACCATCGCGCGCGTGGCCACTGTTTACTGGTTCCTGTACCTCGTGGTACTGGCGCCACTGGTTGGCCTCGTGGAGGTTCCAAATCGGTTGCCAGCAGATATCCATGAATACGAGCGGATGAAGCAATCTGGTGAGATTAGATTTCTTCCGTTCCGATTGCCAGGTTTGCCATGGCCCACAGAGGCGGAGAAGGCGCAGGAGAAGGCACCTACGCGCTCAGTCCCTGCGGAATAATAGGCTGGTTAAAATGCTTGTTTCATTCCAGCCGAACACCGTGGCGGTTTGAATTGAGGAACTAAGCTTGATTCGATCGCCGCGAGTGGTAGCGGGTAACACACTACGATTGAGAGATAACAGTCGATGCTAAGTCAAAAAATATCTGAGGTGACCGAGCACGTCGTTGGCGCGGTCGGCGAAGCTATAGCAAGTGTGCTTGGTCAATCGCCTAAGCCCAAGTCCATACCAATTCGTACTCAGCCCGAAACCCGCAAACCACGATGACAAGCTATCCGCTGACTTGATACGCAACTCGCTGATCAGCGGTGCGTGGTTAATGACGGCCGCGCGGTGTTGAAACTGAACCGATTTTGGTTTGTAGCGTCATCGTTGACTTACAACTCTCACGTCGGGTACGCGCTCGCACTGCGGGAGAGGGCGATGATGGACCGACATGTGCGGCTATCAAGGCTGCGCGCCACCATCAATGTGCCAATGCATTACAAAATCGAATTCGATGGAGATCTCTTTGCGAGCTGGATCCGTTAGTTAGTTTTGGAAGTTCTGAGGCATTACAAATGGCAGGAAATGAAACGCTGCAGCGGTCGCATGTATTGTCCATATCGCCAAGCTTCCGGATCAACTCGCATTGGCTATTGCTCATAGCTGCTGGGTTCGCATGGGGGGGCACGTTTTCTCTCGCCAAGATAGCTACCCAAGGCGACATCCATCCACTGGCTTTGAACTTCTGGCAGACATTTTTTGGCTGTGTCGCCCTGCTTGGTTATGCCGCCGTTCGGCGCCGCCGGTTGCCAACTACCAAGATGCACATTCGGTTCTACTTAATCGCAGGCATTCTAGGAACCGTTATCCCCGGTGTCCTCTATTTCGTTGCTGCCCGAGAATTGCCGGCCGGCATTTTGGCTATCACCATTGCCACGGTTCCAATGCTGACCTTGATCATATCGAGAGTACTTGGCAGTGAACGCTTGTCGTTCGCTCGCATCTTGGGCCTCTCTCTGGGGGCGACAGGGATACTCTTTATCTTGGTACCGGACACCAGCCTTCCCGAGCCGTCAGCTGCTCCATTCGTTATCCTCGCTGTCTTCTGCGCCCTTTGCTACGCCTTCGAGAATGTCTACATCGACTTTCACATGCCAAGCGGTGAGGCTATAACAATACTCAGTGGCATGCTCGCCATGGCCTCTCTTATCACGGCTCCTATCACGATTGCTCTCGGCGTGTTTTGGTGGCCGCAATGGCCACTCGGAGCCGTCGAATGGTCCATCCTGGGCATGGCGCTGATCAACGCTTTTGCTTACGGCACATTTGTCCATCTTGTCAGCACAGCCGGTCCGGTATTCGCCAGTCAAACAGCGTATGTCGTCACTCTGTCAGGGGTTGCCTGGGGGATGCTGTTGTTCGGTGAGAGCCATTCTCATTGGGTGGTGGCCGCCACTGTTTGCATGTTGGTCGGCCTGGCTCTTGTTCGACCGAGAGTGCAGCGCGACTAGCCTTCAGCGCTGAACCGCTTATCTCTCGTTATTCGATGGTCAGCAAGTTAGCCAGCAGTGGCTAGTTTGTGGTCGTAGCTGCGGCGTTTGGGTGCTGTAAACGAGGCAACCGCGGCAGTGCGCTGGACGTTAGATAGTTATTGACGGTCTCAACGTTGCTGTCGGTTACGGGGCGGCGCCGAAGAATACAATCTCCCCGCCGGTGCCGCCCCACCACTGCTGTAGAATAGTCGTGAAAGTGGATTTTACATTGCCATCCTGAGGCTTCGCCCGTGAAGAAGAAGATACTCATCGTTGGAGCTAGCCGCGGCATTGGTTTGGCGACGGTTAGTGCAGCTTTGGCCTCTGGCTATCGTGTTCGTGCTCTCGCACGAAGCGCCTCTCGAATAAACATAGAGCACGAGGCATTGGAGAAATTCTCTGGCGAGGCCCTGGACAGGCAGGATATCGAACGGGCTTTACACGGTGTTGATGCAGTCATTCAGGCACTGGGCATCCCAATCAATTTGAAAATGTTCACTGGTCCAATCGACCTCTTCTCATCATCAACTCGTTTGCTCGTGCCTGCCATGGAGGCAGTTGATGTTCGTCGACTTCTCACGGTCACAGGCTATGGCTCAGGAGATGGGCGCAGGCGTATCCCATCGCTTCAACGAATTGGGTTCGAAGTGTTTCTTGGGCGTGCTTACAGCGACAAGGACATTCAAGAGGATATCATCAAATCGAGCTCGCTGGATTGGACAATCGTCCGCCCTGGGGTTTTGACATCAGGAACATCTACCGACAGCTACCGGGTCCTCGAGGCCGCTGATAGTTGGCGGAACGGTTTTATCTCTCGTGCCGATGTAGCGGACTTTTTGGTGGAACAGATCGACGACCCTAGCTACATGAAGAAAACGCCGGTCTTAATCGGTCGGTACGGTCTGCCAAACCTATAGGTTGTGACTGCGATGAACCGAGAAATGGAATCGGAGATCGTTAAAAAAATACCGGCAACATCGTCACGATTCCTGCTAGCATTATCATGAGGTAACCATGTTCCAACCTTCCGGAAGCCGCCAACGTTTGGGCGTCAATGTCGATCACGTGGCAACAATCCGCAATGCAAGAGGTGGCATGCATCCTGATCCCGTCAGAGCTGCGCTCACGGCAATTGATGCCGGTGCGGATAGCATTACCGTGCATTTACGCGAAGACCGCCGTCACATCTCAGACATTGACATTGCGCAGCTAAGGCAGAAGTTGAAGCATCCGCTCAACTTGGAAATGGCAGCGACTGAAGAGATGCTTTCCATAGCGTTGTCTCATCGCCCTGCTGCCTGCTGCCTCGTGCCAGAAAGAAGGGACGAGCGCACGACTGAGGGGGGGCTCGATGTTGCTTCCGATCTCACCTATTTAGGTCGCTACATTTATGATCTTCAGTCCACCGGTTGCCGGGTCTCGCTGTTCATCGACCCAGATATTGAGCAGATCGACGCTTCTAGGAAAATTGCCGCTGACGTCGTGGAGTTGCATACGGGTCGTTATTGTGAAGCTGCGCTAGCCAATGACGCTGTATCGGTCGAAATGGAACTAGAGCGCATCAGAGCTGCCGCTGAGCATGCGCACAACCGCGGTCTGGAGGTGCACGCAGGGCATGGTCTGACCTACGCCACAGTGCCAGAGATTGCCAAAATAGACCCGATTATCGAGCTCAATATCGGCCACTTCCTGATTGGAGAGGCCATATTTTGTGGTCTTCATTCTGCCGTTGAGCGCATGCGCTCGGTGATGGACTATGCCCGTGGCGAGGTAAAGCTGAAAGATACGGCCTAGTTACCACTCGCTTCGTTTGCTATTGCCAGCGTTGTGATCAAAAGACGCAAAGCCGTTGCTGCAGATAATTCACCCGGTTGACCATTCTGTGCTGGGTCGCCACTCTAGCGGTCGGCGTTGGTCGCCAGTGGTTTAGTAAATCGTCTGGCGGGCAATGGAACGCCTGAACACCAATTTCTGCCCGGCGAGTTTTTCTTGTGACCCGACCCAAGCATAGGCCAACAAGCATGGCTCGCGGGCAGGAACCGTGATTCGATGGTTTCGGCCTGGAGGGTTGAATATCAAAGAGCCTGGAGCATAAACCCCATCGTCGTTCTCAGAGTGAGCGTCCGAGCCTAGCTCTGCTGAGCATATCGCCAAGGCAACAACTCGTCGATCTGATTGATCTTGTGATCGGCGATGCGGCTGAGGACATCCGTC
>NZGY01000137.1 GCA_002689605.1 Filomicrobium sp. | reverse complement strand
TTTACACGTGACTGTGCCGTCGACACCACAGTGGCCCCGGGTCGCCTGTACCTGCAAACTCTACCGAATTTAATATCAATGATTTTTAAATATGGACATTGAAGCATTCTTAGAAGCAAAGCCCCCATGGGCCTACGAACCCGCACTCTACATTGTCAAGCAATCGCCCCAACTCGACTCCAATGCCTTTCGATGCGGTGCGTCCGGCACGCAACTCTTCAAAGGCAGCGATTTAGTCTATGGAGCGGATCGCGTCGGTCAACTGCGAGGACTGCTCGGTCGCATGGTCATGTACAAGAACTACTGGCTGCCAAACCAGGGAACCATCTACGCGGCACTGCGCGTCCGCCAGCAGTTGGTGGCACGTCCCGATCAGCGCATTGGCGAATCGCAAGGACAGCTCTTCAACATCACCCGGGGCAACCAAACCCTCGTCCTCGCCCGCGAAGCCGAGTTCCACGCCGAATTGGACCGACGAGGGCTTCGATGGCAAAAGGATCGCAACAATGAGTTGTTTCAACCACGCAAAGGTGTGGACGAGTTGATTGCTGGCTTGCGCCAAATTCGTGGCGAAGAAATGTATCTCTTCGACAAAACGTCCATTCGTCAAGATTCGGCGTATCGTGGTGGACGGACGCGCGATGTTCTTCGAGAAACCCAACCAAGGTTGCTACCCACACGCGTCGCAGCCGCGCAGGCACGCGCACCCACAATCACAGTCAAACTGAGCAAAGAAGCCATTCAACAACTGCAGTCTGCCGATCCGAAAAAGTTTGCGCTCTTGCTCGACATTGTCGACGCCGTCAACAAGTCGGGCAGACCGCACACGCCGCAAACGCCACAGGTCATCACCATGTCTCGACGCGATGTGGAGGCACTGCGAGGCAATGGCACGCAGGAGGAGAGAGCGAGGGCAGCAACCAACTTGGAGGGAGAAGTGGAACTCCCAACAGGGGCCACCACACGAGCGCAAGCACGTGCGCACGAGTTGGCCAATCGTCGCATCACACGAGCGATGGCTCGAAATAATCCTGTCATGTAGGTAAAAACCGATGGTCCTTCCAGAGCCGCCTTGCGTCGACCAGTATGGCAACGACGTGTGCCATCAGCCTCCGTCGAGGAAGTCACGTCGGATCGTGTCGCCGAGGTTGCCCAAGCCAACTCTGCCACCAAAACCGGAAGCACCGAAACCACCAAGACCAGCACCAAAGCCACCAAAGCCACCAAAGCCGCCGCAACCGCCTCCAAAACCGCCGCCGCAACCAACTCCTCGACCACCAACGTCCAAACCTTCCACGCCAAAACCGAAGCCGGCGCCCGAACCAGCACCTCCCGACCAGACAATGCCACCCGCGTCCTCTCCGCAGCCACCTGCACTACCAACTATTGGCCCGGCGCCACGTCCACCCAAATTGATCCAGTTTGAGCGACAAATCGACGAGCTCACACCAGAATTGCAAGCGCGTGCACGCCTCATCGAGGCGGGCTACGACATGCAGCGGGCATACGACGTCACGTTGCACAATGAGGAAGAGCCCAACTTTGCGAGGGAAGACGGGTACGACGCCGTGCGTCAAGTCTTGCAGGACAACCACCTGGACACCAAGTACACCCTCGACGAGGACTTGTCGAGTACGCAAGCCCTCGTCTTCAAGGACAATGCCACAGGCAAGGGCGTGCTCGTCTTTCGTGGCGCCAACGCCGGGCATGACGAGACGGAGAGTGGGCAGGCGGCGAATGCACGCGACCAGCAGTCGTACACGCAGGCCTTTACGAATCCCAAGCACAACGAGGCCAGTCTGTACCCTGGCGTCGACGAGCAGATCCAAGGCGCCATCACCAAATATGGCGGCGTGGACAACGTGGAGAGCGTGTCGTACTCCAATGGTGGGTTGCTCGGTCATTACACCAACCGCGAGTACGGCATTCGCGGCACGGCGTTTGACCCCGTGGTCGGGCTGCGCCAAACGGGCGACTGGCTGTCGAGCGGCATGCGTGCCCCAATGCAGTACGTACGCACCACCACCACCCCCATTGCCATGGGTGCCGCACAAAACGTTGCCACCCTCGCACGCCTTGGCATCGCTCCCAAGAATGTCACCTTCACGACCGTCGCCCCACTGCAGGGTTCGGGCGCTGCCATGGACAAGGGCAGCTCCGTAAACTACGAGGGCGACCAACGCACCGTCGGTCTCAAGGCCTACTTCGACAACCTGCTGGACGCGCATTCTGCGGAGCAATTCTTGGGCGGCCCTCGTGCCAAGATTCCGACGCAAAAGCCTTCGCTGTCCGCCTCCATTGCCAAGGGGGGCGCAAGCATGGGCATTGGCTTGGCAACGGGGCATCTCCTCGCCCAATTGGGCGTGGACAATCCGTATGTCAACGCGTCCCTCTCAGGGGCGGTGGGAAGCGCCTCGACGGACGCCTTGCAGAATGTATCGCGTGCCGCCTTGTTCAAGTTGGGCTCCAAGTATGGCGCCAAGGTCACCGCCACCGAGTTGGCGTCTGGGGCGTTGAGGAGTGGCACCGAAGGAGGGATTCTCGGTCTGGTGACTCTGCCACTCGATCAAGGACTCAACCTCCTGTACCGTAAAAGCGGAATGGACGCGCAACTGCAGCGGGGGCGTTGTCGGGGGCCACGTCCACGGCCATCGTTGGCATAGGAGGCATTGGGACCAGCGTGGCAGCGGGCGAGATGGCATTCGGGCCCGAGATGATCCCGGTGGCGCTCTTGACGCTTCTCTTCACCGGGATCGCAGCGGGATTGGGCGCGGCAGGAGGCGCGGACGAGGAGGCGCAACGCCAACAAGCGAGCGATACCGTAGACGCGCAATTCCGGTTGATTCAGGCGCTGCAAGGCCACGACTTTGATGTGGATGCAGCGAGAGCGAGCTTGTCGCAAAAGGACCAGGACTTGATCCAGGACGCCTTTGTCGCCACGGTCAATAACGTGCTCGACGGCAAGCCATCCACGTCCACCATGGCCACGGCGGCGCAGCTCACCGCCCAACGAGACGCGGAACTTGCCGAGCCGTACCGCGGAGGCTTCCGTCAAATGGAAAAGCGCGTCCAGCGCATCAACAATCGCTACAATCCACAAATTCAACAGGCGCAGCGGGTGGAGCGAATGCAGGCGCTGTCCACGAAGCTCATTCAGGCGCACATGCAATCCATCGTCACCGGCCAGGCCTTTGCCAACCCTTTGACAAACGCCGAGCGGAACGAGCTCCAAGGCCTCGATCCAGATTACGCGCGGCGGGCGGAGGGGTACGCCAACATGTTTCATTCGCGCCAAGTAGAGCAGGCCACGCACATTCGCGAGACGGAGCGCAATATTGTGGAGCGGGTGCAACAAGGGGAGCAGGTGGACCTCACCGACGACGAGCAGCAGATTCTCTCCCTGGACCAAGGGTTTGCGCAGCGCTTGCAAAACGCCATCAAGCCTCAGATTGACCAGGAGAATGCCGACCAACTTGGCGTCAGTGTCGACGACTACTACAAGATGGCGGCCAACGTGCACAACGGCATGGACGCGGAGCAGGCGTACCAGAGCGCCACCAAGAAGCAGACGAGTGCGACCGAACAGTCCATTGTGGACGATGCCATCACCCCGTCCTTTGCCAAGCAAGTCGTGGAATTGCAACGCACCGCCCGAGACGCGGGCTATTACACCATCGACGAGTACGCCTACCGCGATCGCATGGTGGAGTGGACGCCGCAAGCGAGCCAGATCATGAGGGCGCACGAGATGGGGTTGACGGAGCACGAGTATGTCGACTTCATGCAAGAGGTGGCCCTGGGCAATGAGGATGCATACGAAGTCGTCAAGGGCATGTACACGTCCGCCGAGGTTGCAAGGCAGCGCCAAACAGACGATGCACGCTACGATGCTGAGGTGAGAGCGTCGCAAGGCCCGGGGCGCACCCTCGTCCCCGTTGCCCAAGATGGCCAACGCGACACGACCGGAGAAAAATAATGTGCGTGTCTTTCAAAGCATGGAGGCGCAGATCGAGGCCTTGCAACGTGACTTTCCCAGTCTGGATCGCATGATGTGCGAAACGCTGCTCAAGTTGCATGAACAGGGCAAGCTCGCCAAGTATGCGGAGGAGCTCGAGGAACGCAAGAAAGAAAATGTTGCGCAAGAATTATAATGGTGCGTGGGTCGACGTCGCGCCTCATCTTTCTGGACTCGCGCGTGAATACCCACGGAGATCGCACCAAGATCCTGGTGCCCTCGCATCCATTCTCGGCGGTTGGCCAAGAGCGCATCGCGCTCACGCTGCTGCAATTCTCCATGCGCAGGACGTGGTACAATGTGAACCCAACCAACAATACGGGCTACGTTGAGGTCGACGGAACGCTGCACGAGTTTCAGATCAAGCCGGGGGTGTACCACACGTTTGCGGCGCGCGAAGCTGGAAGCCTGACCGACGCTCTCAACGTTGCCCTTGCGGAGGCAGTCGCCACCACCGACAGGGTGCAGAGCATCGAGGCCGTGCACGATGCCACGTCGCGCTTGTTCACCGTGATCGTCACTCCGCAGGCAGGGGAGAGGCCCGTCGTCAAGCTCAAGCTCTTTGCCATCAAAACGGGCGTCTTGCCAACGGGAGTGTCCCTGAATGGCGGATTCAACGACGTGCACCAAATCTTGGGCGGCATTCCCAGTCGCTCGTCGTCGGAGACCGTCGACTCGTTCACAAGCGACATTGGAGACGGCGGCCAAACGATTCTGACCGGCTACTATCCGGCCTCGCTGAACACGCTGGACGCGATCTACATCCATTTGACGGCATTGGAAACGGGCAACTTCATGAGCACCGGCCACGACGTCCGGGTCAAGGACGACGTTCGCCTCGTCGAGAGCTCCTTGTACGCACGCATTCCCTTTGCACGAAGCAGCTTCGACGAGGTGCACGAAGTGATCACGTACACGGACGCGGGGGGCGACCAGTTTCAAGCCTTTCCACTGCGCAAAAACTTGGAGCAGCTCGAACTGCGCGTCACAGACTCGAGCGGTAGGAGTTTGGCGCAGCTCGATCCGACGCAGGGCGACCACGGGCTCATGGCGTGGCAGGCCGTGCTGCGCTTCGATCTCTTCAAGCCGCCGCCTCGTCCGGGGCCAGTGGTGGGAATCAAGACGGACCATCCACCGACGTTGTGAAGACGGTTTGCCAATTTTTTTTGGTCGCGTCTTTATAAACATGGAGGTCGTGCCCAACGAAGTGCGCTTTGCCGCGGCAAAGCTCGACGGGTTCAATCGCAATCGGTTCAGGATCGAGCCACAGGGCGCCACCAGTGCAGGCCCTGCGTCCATCGTCACCTTTCAGCTTCCAGAGAATGCGCTGATCGATCTGCGCAGCTTCCGCGTGCACATGGATGCCACGACCACGCTGGCCAGCAGTGGCGGCACAGACGTGTACGGCAAGTTGCCGCCAGATGCGAGCACGTCACTCATCTCCAACTTTGAGATCTTCTTGGGTGGCGTGCAAATAGAGCAGGGCGCCAGCGAGTACAATTCGATTTGCCGCATGCTCAAGCTCGCGTGCGCAACGACGGGTCGCAACAACTCCGTCGATCGGATGCTCTTTCACAGCGAAGTCGACACTTCGGACGCCGTCGACGACAAGAGTTTGATCTTCCAACCGCCCATTGGGTTCTTTGCCGAAAGCTCCACACGTCTCATTCCCACGTCGCTGACGGGCGCCATCACCGTGCGCATCACCTTTGCCCCCGCGTCGGTGCTCGCATACAAGGAGAGGACGGTTGCCATCTCCAACAACTTGAGTGCAAATGCTCTGGCTGCGGCGCCGACGTGCACGTACAGCGTCAGCAACCTGCACTGCACCATCGACACGCTGCAAATGGGAGACGCGTACGAGCGCATGCTCCTGGACCGCCTCTCGCAGGAAGACTTTCTGCCCGTGAATTACAAGTCGTACTACAGCTTTGTCAACGCCAACCAAACGGGGTCGGCGCATACGGTGCGATTCTCGGTGTCCTCGTCGTCTGTGGATGCCATCTTNGCGGGAATGCGCAGCGCCAACCACACCACTGCAGGGGTGCGCACGCGCCAGTTTGTCAACGCGGCCACNAACCGCACGGATCCCAACTGCTCCAACGCCCTGTACTTTCGCGCCTTCAACAACGAGANCAAGAAGCGCGGCAACATGCGGTACACCTTCACGGTCAACAATGTGCGCTACCCGCAGTTTGATGGCGACATTCTCGATGCAGCGGCAGATTTGAGCCTGTACACGAACCAGGTGCACAAGCACGACGCAGGGCACATGGTCACCTCGTTGGACGAGTACCAGAACGGCAAGTGCGTCATTCCACTCATTCTCAACCTTCCCGGGCAAGCGCTCAACATCCGTTCAGGATTCAACTCGCGCGGTGCCCAGACCAACATGGAGTTCGAGGTCAAGGGGTTGACGCCGCTGACGCCAAATGCAAACAGCCAGACCGTCGGCGAGATTTCGACATTCATCGCTGTACAGACCACAGCTCAGTTGCGCATTGCCGGCTCGAGACAGGTTGCCACCGACCACTGAAAAAAAAGAAGATGCACAAGAAACAAATGCACCCGCCCCACCATCTTGTGACGAATGCTCGCATCGTGCAACCACGCCCGCGCGTTGAGTTTGGGCACGGATTTCTCATCCCAACACCTCGTGCATATCGTGCCACGGTAAACACCACGGACATCATGCACCAGGCGTGCCTACGCAACCCAATGCAACAGATGCTGCCGTTGGTGGAGCCAGAGGATGGTCCGCCAAAGGTCGGCTTCACGCACCAACCGCCACGCCCGTTGCTGCAGAAGCGACCCAATCATGCACCCAAGATCCTCGTGCATCAATTTGAGTGACAGAAGGGCAATGTCTGTTTTTTTATGGGAAAGTGAACTGAAAGCCTTCCGGCGCAAAGGAAGGCCCAGGTGGTGCGGTGACTGGTGAAGGCGCACGGGCTTGTGGTGCACGCGTCGGTCCCACAGGTACGCCGGCAATCCTGTAAGGCTCGCCTCCAGGTAATATGACATACATCGGCTGCGAGGGGTAGCTTCGAAACGTGTTTGTGGGTGGCAGCGGCTGCGTTGGCGTGTCGTCTCCACTGCCACGTTGAGGTGCGTCCTTGCGCTTCCCTGTCTCGTGGTGAACATCGTAGACCGCCTCGTTGATTTGTTGCAGCGAAGCACCCAGCGTCTCCGTGAGCAGCAACACCGCGTCGGTCTTGGTAAACGTCGGCTTAATCATGTCTGCACTTGAAGGCAGACGATCCATGTGCTGGCCCAATTTGCGAATGGCTTCGACCAACTTGGTCTTGGGTGCGCCATGGTACAGCAGCTCCTGCTCATCGCGCTTCTCTGCTCGCGCTTTCAAATCGCTGATGGCGTCGCGCAGCTTTTGGCGGTCGTTGCCCACGCCCAAGTAGTCTTGCTTCTCGAGCTTGCGCAGCTCGTCTTGCAGGGAAGAGAGTTCGATTCGGATCTGCTGTGCCTGCGCCCCAAAGTCGCCCGCGCTTCCCGAGGGCGACGGGAGTCGCATACTTGCATATGTGGCCTCGAATGGCAGTGGCTTGGCCAACTCCAGGTATGCGCGCATTCCGCGAGCATCCACCATGGTCTGGTCGGCTCGGTCGGTCCTCCACGTCTTCTTCCGTAGACGCCGTCGCTTCGTCAACTTGTCGAAGGCCTTCATCTTTATCCTAGGTGTCATATAAAAAACTCCATGAAGACCATTCAGGTGCCCGGGCTGGACATCAAGATTCCACCAGGAAGCGCCTTCAAGATCGAAACGCCGCCGATGATGCCCAAGATGCACCTGCTAGCCGCTGTTGTTGCTCCGCGTGGGTACGGAAAAGGCGTCATCACCACCAATCTGATTGAGCAACTGCGAGTGGTGGATCGGTTGATCCTCGTGTCGCCTTCCGCCAAGAGCAACAAGGCATTGAACGACCGATTGAAATCCATTCTCGCACCCGAGGACATCTTTGAAGACGTCAATGACATTCGCGTGCTCGACAAGATTGTCGAGATCGTAGAAAAGGAGCGCGACGACTACGAAGACTACCACGACAAGAGGAGAAAGTACGAGCGCTTGATGAAAAGGCTCGAAGGCGACACGCCCCTCTTCCAGATCCCACCAGAAGCCTTGATGGAATGTTTCGACGGGTGCCACTTCAAGCCACCGCAGCACAGGTGGAAGGGCAGGCGCCCCGTCCTCCTCGTGTGGTTTGACGACATCTTTGGCAGCGACATACTGGGTGGGCGCGGCGCCAAGAGACTGTCCCAAATCTGCATGAAGCATCGCCACCTTGGTGCGCTCAAGGGGGGAGGCGCCATCGGCGTCTCCCTCATCTTCAACGTGCAGGCCTACAAGTCGGCGCAGAATGCCTTGCCCAAGGCGTTGCGCGGCAACCTGACGCTCTTGCTTCTGGGCAAGACCAAGAGCGAGAAGGAGCTCCTGGAGATTGCAGAAGAGTTTGGCAGCGAAGTGGGTGTGCCCCAGTTTCTGGAGGTGTACCGGCACGCGACTAGAGAGCCGCATTCCTTTCTGATGATCGACATGTTTCCGAAAGAGGAGCATCCTTCCATGTTCCGCACGAACCTGGACACCTTTGTCATCCCACAGTAATTTTCTGTCCTCGTGACAAAACATGTCTGAAGCGGCTCTGGAGGAATCTGTCGCCTCTGAAGCAACGACCACCCAGACGACACAAGGCAAGGTGCAGCGTACACCCGCCCAACTTGAGGCCTTGCAACGTGCAAGAGTGAGGGCTGCTGAAGTGCGCGCAAAGAATGCAGAGTTGCGAAGAAAGCAGAGGGAGATTGAGCGCCTCGAAGTGGAGGAGACCAAGCGAGCGAACACGCAACGCATTGAGCACCAGTACGAGGCGTTGCTCCATAAGCAGGGCGAGCAAGGTGTACCGCCCGACCCTCCCGAGAATGACGGGGTGGAGGAGGAGGTGGTGTACGAGCGGCGCAAGCCTAGGAAGCGGAAGGTAGTGATTGTGGAGGACTCCGAGGAGGAGGAGATTGAAGTCAAGCTGCCCAAACGAAAGAGCAAACATGCTACGGATGCGGAAGATGCAATCTATCAACGGTCGTACGCAAAAATGTTTGGCATCGATTAAAACAAGGAGAGGGAAATGTCACAATTGACTGGGAGCGAATCTTTCATGCTCATCATGGCTGGACTGGCACTCTTCGGTACCCTTGTTGGCACCACATATCAATTCATTTTGCGATCAAGGTGCTCGAAGCTGAGCGTGTGCTGGCGCACGTGTGAGTGCGATCGCGATGTCTTGCCTTCGGATCAAGCAACCCTCGACACGAGCGCCATCGAAGCGGCTCTGCCAGCGAGGTTGGCGTAGGATTGAGGTGGTGACCAATGTTACACAACATAGACTCCAATCTATAGGCCATTTTTGGGGGTCCTTATTGACAAGCACCATGACTGAAGAAAGTGCCACGAGACGCGAAGCAAACCGGCTCGCTGTGCACAAGTATTACTCGTCAGGAACGACGTACCTTGAAGCCAAAGAGGCACGCGTTCTCGTAAGGTGAAATGGAGTGGATGTGAAAATCGCATAGCGTTGCTCACGCAGTTACACGGCTGCTGCTTTTACAAACGTGTCCAGATGGCGTTTGATTTTTTTCGCCGCTCGCGTGTCAGGGTGCCTTTCCGCATATGTGCGCAAATGCGCTTCTAAGATTTCAGGATCGATTTGCTGCGCTTGCAACGTCGTCATCCTAGGTACACTCCCCCGTTTTGCAGCCAGTTGCAAAGTCTGGCGCCGGTTATAGCTGACTCG
>NZGY01000136.1 GCA_002689605.1 Filomicrobium sp. | reverse complement strand
TGGCCGGAACGTGAATCTTGCTCTACTCAATAAGTTTAGAGACCGATTCACGTTTCAGATGGATGCGCCAAGCGCTGCCATCTGAAACGATCGGGCTCTAGTGTCTCTGACTTAAAACGGTCACGGGTGCATCGCACTCGTGCCGAATTTGAACGCCAATTAACCACTGGGGCAACGGATCATTCAGGTAGTTTTAAGGCTACCGATCATAGTGTGTGTTCCCATGGCCAAGCGAATAGTTCATGCAGTTTTAGTGGTGATGTCCTGCGCCTTCGTCGTGAGTTGCAGCGCCAATAAGACTCGTTTTTTCCCAAGTTCTCAAAGCGGTGAGGCAGCGCATCTGGTCGGTCCAGCTGCATGGCATGCTGGTAACGAGCGGAGTTGTCTGGCGTCTGGTCGTGTTCGCGAGACACCCTACATCTTTTCACGCGCTAGCATTGGTCGTCCCACTGGTTGTGGCGCCGAACGCCCATTCGTGGTTAAGGCTGCACTCGGCGGGCATGTGGGCATGAGACCTGCGGCGACACTAAGATGCAACATGATCGGTCCGATTGATCGTTGGCTGCGCGATGTCGTTCAACCTGCCGCGCAAAGACGGTTTGGCCATAATGTCGTGGAACTCAAGGTCATTGCTTCTTATGCCTGCCGTAGCCGTAACAGCAGACGCGGGGCCAAGCTATCTGAGCATGGTCGGGCTAACGCCATAGATATTTCGGCGTTTGTCTTGTCAGATGGATCGCGGGTAACAGTGAAGCAAGGCTGGAGTTGGAACAACCGCGGCGCCCGTTTCCTCCATACGGTTCATCGTGGTGCTTGCCGCCACTTCACAACCGTATTGGGTCCCAACGCCGATAAATTTCATCATGACCATTTTCATTTCGATCTAGCACGACATGGACGGGCAGGTACTTATCGCGTTTGCCGCTGAGGCGTGACCTCAGCTCACCGCGGATCTTATCATCGGTGTAGTAATTTCATTACTGCTTTGTCCCGGGCTCAACATCAGGATCATTGATCATCCCTATGCTAGTCTGACTGCTTAATTGCAGTTCAGTGGAATCACGCAAACATGTCGAAGATCGAAGTTCTGACCATCCATCCGCTCAGTGCTGACGCCCAGGTTAAGATTCGCGCTGTTGATGCCGGTGTACGGCTGACCGATGCAGGTGGATGGTTTGCCGGTGAGATCCGCGAAACCTGGCCACCGTTTGCGGTCAAGCGTAATCTTTCTGATAAGGCGCAAGGTTCCGGCACGCGTGAAGAGCGTGACGAGCTTCTGTCTAAAGCTGAGATCATCTACGGCGGATTTCCGTTTCCGCTTGATCTATGTGCACGCGCGCCAAATCTAAAATGGTTTCACCAGTTCCCAGCCGGCGCAAGCAACCTGATGCGCGGTGACATTTGGAAAAGTCACGTCACGGTTACGACTTCTCGTGGTCTTGGCAATACGCGCGGCATTGCTGAATACGCGGTGGCGAGCATTCTCCACTTCGCCAAGGGCCTCCATCGCGCCAGTGTGGATCGTGAGCGCAAGGATTTTGAACATTCTGCTTATCGCCCTGTCTTACTGCAAGGCAAGACAGCTTGCGTTGTGGGTGCAGGAGGTATTGGCCTCGAAGTCGGACAACTTTGTGCTGTACTCGGACTGAGGGTCATTGGCACTCGACGCTCAGTTGATCCAAATGCACCCTTGCCACCAGGCTTTGATCGACTCGGCAAACCAGAGGAACTCGGCGGTTTTCTTTCGGAAAGTGATTTCGTCATTGCTTGTTGTCAATGGACACCCGAAACGACAAACCTTTTTGATGATAGGCGCTTTGCCGCCATGAAACATGGCAGCGTGTTTGTGAACATCGCACGCGGCGAGATCGTAGATGAAGAGGCACTTGTCCGAGCCCTTGAATCCAATCATCTACGTGGCGCCGCGCTAGACGTTTACGTTGGAGAGTTCGAGCGTCCGCCACCAGCACGTCTCTGGTCCAATCCGAACGTGCTCATATCACCGCATATCTCTGCGGGCAGTGACCAGTCCAATTCGCGGCCTGTTGAACTTTTCTGTGAAAATTTGCGTGCCTATATCGACGGTAAACCACTCCGCAATGTCATAGATTGGGATCGTGGATACTAATGGCATGCAAGTGATGGGCACAGACTAAGGTAGGACGTAACCACCATTCACATCGCTAATCGCCCCTGTCATGAAACGGCCTTGTCGCTTGCCAAGAAGATGACAGCGTCGCTGATATCTTCGGGTTCAGCCAGACGTCCAAGCGGTATTTGTTGAATGAGAGCTTCCGTCTTTTCGCGACCGCCCATCAGCTCATCGACCCGGTCACCATTCACAGGCCCCGGAGCAATTGTATTCACGCGGATGCCATAACGGCCGTACTCTTGGGATAAGTGCCGGGTGAAGCCAATCACTCCTGCCTTCACAGCGGTGTAAGATGCGCCGAGCAGAGGGCTGGTCTGGCGCCCGGCATTCGATGAAAAATTGACAATGCAGCCGGAATTTTGCGCCATCATGTGAGGCAGTACGGCCTTTGCGAATAGAAATGTTCCTTTGAGGTTGGAGTCAAACACGAGATCCCATTCCTCAACTGGCGTTTCATGAGTTGCCCGAAAGGCTTTACCGTACCCACCGGCAGCGTTGATCAACACATCAACATGCCCAAAAGCTTCAATGGTACTGGCAACTGCCCGCTGCACTTGACCCTCATCACCAAGGTCGGCCGCGATAGCAATCGCTTTGCCACCAGCATCACAAATGCTTTTGGCGGTTTCGTTGGCGCGCTCTTGCATAAGATCGATGACGGAGACAGCATCGCCTTGACCTGCGAATGCTTCGGCGATGCCTTGGGCAATTCTGCGCCCTGCGCCAGTCACAATGCAGACCCTTGGTGTGCTTGGATTGCTCATTCTATTGATCCTGAAAGGTAAGCCCACCCTGCAACGCGTTCCAAAGCTCGCGACGACGCTCATTCACTCCTGAACTATCGCAGGAAATCAAATGCTGATGCTGCTTCACATGCTTCGTCGCTTTCCTTGCCAGTAGCGGCTTTGGCAAGCTCTGCAAAATCAAACAATGATCGATCCAGCAGATGCGATGGCCGAACATTTGCCATAGCTTTCAGCATCACACGCTTACGCCCTGGATTGGCCTGCTCCCAACTTGTGAGCATCGACTTGATCACCTGTCGCTGCAAACCATCCTGAGACCCGCAGAGATCACAGGGGATAATCGGAAAGTCCATGAAGTCTGAGAACTTGCTGAGGTCGGCCTCAGAACAATTGGCAAGCGGACGCAAAACTGTCAGGTCGCCATCTTCATTCAGTAGCTTGGGCGGCATCGTTGACAGTCGCCCACCATGAAACAGGTTCAGGAAGAACGTCTCTAGGATGTCGTCACTGTGGTGACCAAGAACGACGGCTTGACAATCATTCTCGCGCGCAATGCGATAGAGAATTCCGCGACGCAATCGTGAACACAAGGCGCAGTAAGTTTGTTTGGCCGGCACCTTGTCGGTGACGATCGAGTACGTATCCTGGTATTCAATGTGGTGGTTAATCCCGTAGCGATTGAGGTAGTCAGGGAGAATATGCTTGGGGAAACCAAGCTGTCCTTGATCCAAGTTGCAAGCCAATAAATCGACCGGCAGGAGGCCGCGCCACTTAAGATCCAACAGAAGGCTCAGTAAGCTGTAGGAATCTTTCCCTCCAGACAGACAAACAAGCCAGCGCTGTCCCTCCACAACCATTGCATAATCATCGATTGCCTGGCGCATTTCCCGGATAAGGCGCTTGCGCAGTTTTTTGGCCGAGACTGAGCTTGGATAATTGCTGAATAGCGGATGAGACGTTCCGGCCGCATCGATAGGCATTACTTCTGTATTTTCTTGCGCTTCTCGATCCGAGATAGCACCCGCACTATCCATAACTAGCCTCATGTATCGTCATCCGCAGCGTTTTATAGCCTAGTTTTCCTGATCGTCACAGTTGTCTATGGATGGCTTCTCCCAACCGCTGGCGCCTGCTACAACCAAGGAAATTCCTGATCATGAGGAGGAAATCCAATGGCGTTAGCACACGAACCAACAACCGCTGCTACGGTGCAGAAGCATCAAATGCTCATTGATGGCCAGATGGTTGACTCGGCAACGGGTGAAACTATCACAATCGAGTCTCCGAGCACGCGAGAGATTTTCGCAACCGTCCCGCGCGGTAATGGCGAGGACGTCAATCGTGCTGTTGCAGCTGCCTCTAAGGCTCTACCAGCTTGGTCCAAGGTTGCACCGCGCGATCGTGGCAAAATACTGCTCAAAATTGCCGATGCCTTGGAAGCCGAAATAGAGAACCTTGCCAAAATCATCGCGCAAGAAACCGGAAACGCTATCCGCACCCAGGCTCGCCCCGAAGCTACACTCGTGGCCGATGTCTTCCGTTATTTCGGCGGTCTCGGCAGCGAGCTTAAGGGAGAGACAATTCCACTTGGCGAGAATGTCCTCAGCTATACGCGCCGCGAACCGCTCGGTGTTGTTGGTGCGATTATTCCGTGGAACGCGCCGGTCATGCTCGGCGCACTCAAGATCGCCCCAGCGCTCTGCGCAGGTAACACTCTTGTCATGAAGGCTGCGGAGGATGCGCCTCTAGGAATTATGCGCGTTGCAGAAATTTGTCAGCAGTTCTTGCCAGCCGGTATCGTCAATGTGCTCACCGGCACGGGTGCAGAATGCGGCGGTCCACTCTCGGAGCATCCGGAGATTCGTAAACTCTCGTTCACAGGTTCGACGGCTGTCGGCAAGCTCATCATGAAAGCAGCTGCAGACCGCATTGTCCCTGTCTCGTTAGAGCTTGGCGGAAAGAGCCCATCAATCGTCTATCCAGATGCCAATGAGGATTGGGCCATCGATGGCATGATCAACGCGATGCGTTTCACGCGCCAGAGCCAGTCCTGCACTGCGGGTTCACGCCTTTTCCTGCATGACAGTATCTTCGACAGTTTCCTGGAAGAGTTGGCAGCAAAGCTCGACGCTATCAAGATTGGCGATCCGTTGTCTGAAGAAATCGACATGGGAGCAATCATCAACAACAAGCAATTCACCAAGGTCTGTGGCTACGTAGAGGATGGCCTCAATCAGGATGATACGCAGCTTATTTGCGGCGGGCTGCCACCTGAAAGTGGTCCACTCAGCAAAGGATACTTCGCTGTTCCAACCATCTTCGCGAATACGTCGAATGATTGGCGCCTTGCTCGCGAAGAAATCTTTGGACCAGTCCTCGTCGCTATCCGTTGGAAGGACGAAGACGAAGCAATCCGTATGGCCAACGACAGCCACTATGGACTTGCCGCATACGTTTGGACCCGCGACATTGCACGCGGCATCAATGCCGCACACAACATCGAAGCTGGATGGGTCCAAGTTAACCAAGGCCTCGGCCAGGTCCCCGGGCACTCCTACGGCGGCGTTAAGCAGTCTGGCATCGGACGGGAGTTCTCACTTGAGGGCATGCTTGATAGCTTCACACAACGCAAGAATGTGACGATCAACCTTGCGACACCTCCGGCTCCGCTAACCTAGGATTTGGCGGGTTGCAATCATCCCAAGCCATGGGCAGACTGATGCTTGCCCATGGCAGGATGATTTTGATGATATTGCATCGACTTTTACTTGCTCTATTTCTTTTCATAGCGCTGGCGTCAAGAGCCGGTGCAGCTGACACCTTCGACTGGCGATTGCCACCTCGGATGCCGCCTCCACCGGTTCCAACAGACAATCCGATGAGCGCCAGCAAAGTCGAGCTTGGCCGCCGATTGTTTTACGACATTCGCTTATCTGGTCCGGGCTGCATGTCCTGCGCCACCTGTGATCAGCAGAACAGAGGATTTGCGGACGACAAACGAGTTCCTATCGGCATAACGGGCGAACACCATCACCGGAATTCGATGGGCTTGAGCATTGTCGCTTACTTCAAGACGCTGACCTGGGCCAACTCGCTCGAACGCCACCTTGAATTGCAACTGCGCAGACCATTGTTTCGGACCAAGCCTGTTGAAATGGGGTCACTCGGACATGAACAGGCAATTGTCGATCTACTGTCTTCAAACAGTGTCTACCGACGCCTTTTTGAAGAGTCATTTCCCGAAACTGACGGTCGGATTGACTTTACCGGAATTGGCAAAGCGATAGCTGCATTCCAACGCACTCTGATATCAGCCCGCTCACCGTTTGACCGTTATCGATATGGTGGCGATGCTAGCGCAATTACAATTGCTGCTAAGCGAGGCGAGAAGCTGTTCTTCGGCGATACGCTCAAGTGCGCACAGTGTCACCAAGGCGTACATTTCACCGACGCTGCCTCGAGCACGCAATACCATAATACTGGCCTGTACAATGTCGATGGATCTGGAGGGCTTCCCGCGCGTGATCAAGGGTTGTTCGATGTCACCAACAAGCCTGAGGATATGGAGCGCTTCCGGACGCCCTCGCTACGCAACATAGCAGTGACTGCGCCTTACATGCATGACGGGTCAATTGCGACGTTATCGAAGGTCATTGATCATTACGCAGCCGGTGGGCGAGCAGCACAAAGCGGTATGCCATCCCCACTCAGATCGCTACACGTGACAGGCTTTAGGCTTGCGGATAATGAAAAGGCTGATTTGATCGCATTCCTCAAATCGTTGACTGATCCAGAATTTCTTAACGACCCGGGACTGTCTTCTCCGTTCAGATAAAGCTGTGTGACGCGGACACTTCAGTTTTAATCTTAACTCTGTCCGGCCTCAATTAAGTCATCATATTGTCTCCACGTTAGGCTAACTTTCACACCTGATCACAACAATGGCGGGAGTAGAGCGTGGAATACGTATGTGACGCCGCGCCTTTCACCTGGTTTAGAATCGAGACATTGGCGGAAGCGAATGAAGAGTCACGGCTGATGNATCATGCAGTCGATAAATACTTCAAACGNGCGCATGACGCTGCCGAGGCGAGTTATGAGCCACCGGCTTCAGCGGCTGTGTTCGANCAGAAGATCGGATTGANAAGTCACATCACNCGTGTGATGCAGATCTTTGTCACGCTTCGCGANNNCGANGGCAAAGCGCTTGTGACGGCAATGCTGCCACCACAAGGCATGGATGAAGATGANATGCGCCCGATCATAGTCGGTTTTGAGAACAGNGACCCTTATCTGNAGTACGGCGAGGCTATAGAAGCATTGGCGGATCNCTATGATCTGCTTCTGGATCCTGACCGCTGCTATCCCTATGCACGTTAGCAAAGTGCTGCCGTAGCAGTTTAATAACCCAAGGCCGCCGTCACCGCCACTGCGGCAGAACCAATTCCTTCTGATTTGAGTTGAGACTGCACCTGCCGCTCATCAATCGGTCCGAACTCATTGTTCCACCATGCGTAGCAGCGCTCACATTCAGCGTGTCCTTCCAGCGCAAAGATGTGAACGGTTCCGTCCCACACCAGTTTGCCTGAGGCCTTTGCAGTCACCGGCAACGAGTTTACCCAAGTTGCGGTGCAGGCGTGTTGTTCTTCGACACTGGCCTTAAGCTTCTCCACTTCGCTGCTCATCAATCGCTCTCCTTTTCTGTCCACTCATTCTTATNGCTCGGGCTTATCGCTCGGGCGGATTTGACTGTCCGNGTCTGAATTTCGATTATGGCATTGATGGAATGAGGTTACGCTGAGGCTTCATAGCGCAAAGAGAGGTTGATTGATGAGCGACGCAAAGGATGAACTTGAAGAACTACGCGAATGGTTTCGGTTCTGGGGAGACTGTGTTGCGGCTGTTGATTTCGAGTCCGCAAAGCCACTGTTTGCGGAAAGAGTCGTAGGTTTTGGAACGTATGTGGAGTTCGTTCACGGGTTAGATGCGCTCCACGGCGAGCAATGGTCAAAGGTTTGGCCGAAGATTACCGACTTCCGGTTCAACGTCGAACACCTTGTAGGCGAAATCCACGGTGACGCAGCCTGGGCGGCNGTTCCTTGGTCTTCAACTGGCTATCACGAAAATGGCGAGGCGTTTGACCGACCCGGTCGCGCGACGGCGACATATGNCAGAGAGAATGGCAAGTGGCTTGGNACACACACGCACTTCTCTCTCAAGCCCGGCACNCCGCCACACACATTTGGCAAGAAGTAATCCTTGCAGTCGCAAACGGTTTGGGTCCGCTAGCGGTTTAAGGCCTTTGCTGCTTCAACATATTTCTGAATTGCGCGCGCTGTTGGTGTCAGAAGCTGGCGATAGAACAATACGGCAGTTGCAACAACTGTCGCGACAATACAGACGGTCGGAGAGATCAAAAGGCATAACGCGGCTATGGAATAGTAATAGCCGCGTATTCCAAAGTTGAGCGTGCGGATCGCTTCGGATAGGACCGTCGTCACAGCATCGACCATGTCGTCGTGCGTNGGGCAATTCTCGGAAANATCCGGTAGCGCACCTAATAGACTCGTCGTGTAGATGAGCTTTCGAAGCGCGTAGATGTAAGCCAGAAAACAGAGNGCCANAACGAATGCCAGGAAGCCAATCTGTAGAGCAAATAACTCGAGNGTCGTTGGCTGAACAAACTTCAACTTGGAAAAGGTGCTATGGAATCCTTGGATATCGGTAAAAAGCGTCAGGACACCCGCCAGAACAATCATTGTTGCTGAACCAAAGAAGGCGATTGAATTCATCAAATTGCCAAGCAGTACAGCATCGAACGGCTTGGCCTGTCGTCGTGTTGCGGCGGACATCCAATACCGGCGCACAACGGCAAGCTGAGAGTTTAACGATCCACGACCAAAGTACCGAAGAAGGTGCCCATAGCAGGTGAGCGTCCGAGCTTAGCTCTGCTGAGCATATCGCCAAGGCAACAACTCGTCGATCCGATTGATCTTGTGATCGGCGATGCGGCTGAGGA
>NZGY01000135.1 GCA_002689605.1 Filomicrobium sp. | reverse complement strand
TGCGCTTGGGCTTCAGGAAACCAGCCTGTGTAAGGACCCGGAGGTGCTCGCTTATCGTCGGCTGGCTGACCTGCATCTTCTGCGCAATCAATGCACCGCGTACGCCATCCTTAAACAAATCGCCGTCCACTTGGGCCGGAAAGTGTTTGTCCGGCTCGCGTAGCCAATCCAAGATCGCCAGGCGCCGGTCTCTGGCCAAAGCGCGAAAGCCTGCCTCGATGTCCTGTCGTGCTATTGTTATATGGCTAATTTGCTAAATGATTATCCAATGTCAATGCTCCGTTGTCGTGAAACGAAATTTCTTGTCAATCGCTATCAGCATCCCGGCCAAATTGGTCGCTTTGGTAATGAGACCCGGATGGTTATCCACCCGACCGAGGCCGATCCGACGGCGCCCAACAAAGGGACTATCCACTATCCCGCTGGGACAGGATTTCCACGCCATCGTCACGACTTTGCACAGGTCTGGTACATTATCGAGGGTGAATGCCAATACGGCGACCGCACGTTGCGGCAAGGCGATATCGTCTATCATGGTGATCCACACGAAGAGCATGACATGTTTACCGAAGCCGGCTATACTATGCTGTTTGTCCAGTATCCAGGACCGACGACTGGTGCACGGCCAATTTATCAGGGACGTTTCGACAATCGCGCTGATACGGCTGACGCTGATATGAATCTTGAAAAGTAATGACGGTTGGTAAGTCTGGCGATCAGGCGAAGGTCGGCTGTTGTTGACATGCAGAGAACAATACAAGGAAGCTGAATGATGCCCCGCGAAGTGACAATTGCACTGCTTGATGAATTCCAAGACGGCTTCAATCAACATGATGTTGAGGCCATCCTTTCTCACTTCACCGATGATTGCGTCTGGTTGATGGCACGTGGCCCAAATGCGCCGGAAGGCCGAAAATGCGTTGGAAAGCAGGAGATCGGTGACGTTCTGAGAGCCCGCTACGGTGAAATTCCAGATATGCGCTGGGAAGAGATTCGTCACTGGATTGCGGACCAGAGCAAGGCGATTTCGGAATGGGTGGTACGCGGTACGCCAGCGGGTGGCGAACCTTTCGAGTATATCGGGTGTGATCTTTGGGAATTTCGTGACGGCTACGTCACAGAGAAAGACACCTACTGGAAGTATATCGGATAGGCCTAGCTATCGTTTCGCACATAAAGGATGCGGCGCGGCGCAGAACAGAGCGTGGCCTGGCAGAAATCATTGAGGGAGTTGTGAGATGTCGACTGTCGATGCGAACCGCACCATCATGACGGGCGAAAACCCGTTTATTCGCTTGTCAGAAAAAGATGGCGATCCGAATTCAACTGATGCCAGCTTCTGGCGTGTGTTGTTTAGCCCTGGCGGGCCGGGCCATGTGCTCTATTTGAAGAGTGAGCTGACCGAGAACAAGTGGCGTATTTATTCTGACAACATAGCTATGACACGCTGGCTGCAAAACACTGTACAGGGCATGCTCAACGGTGAGTTGGCCGATGCGACGATGCCGGTTATAGATGTCGAATTCTCCAAAGAAGGTGATCCGAAGTACTACTGGACTGAGCGGATTATGACGGCTGACGAGGATCTATCGTTGACCTGGTATGATATCGGCGAACCGCTGCTGGTTTATACCCAGCCAAACCAGGCGCCTGACAGACCTTATGGCGTATGCACCGTTCTGATCCCGGCTATGGGCACGCGCCTAGTTGTTGATGGTGAGCAAGCCAAAGGTCAAGCCTGGGCACGTGAGCGCGAAGGACATCCCTTCAGCACGTGCGCGCTTGCATTCTCGGAAAGCTGGACCGAGGCGAAGGAGGTACTCAAGTTTCTGAATGAAGATCGAGGACGCGAAGCTTACGCGCCGTCGACTACATCGAGATCGATTTCCGGATAGAGCATGAACTTGGAAAGTAGTGCGCGAACGTCGGAGCTGACTTTCTCCTGCGTTTCCGGGGCAAGTACAAAGGCGCCGCGCGACGGCTTGCCGGCGTTCGGACCAGATGCGATTTTGCCCTGGCCGGTGCCGCGTAGTGATTCGTTGATGAGGTTCGCGATCTCTTTCATTTCGCCCTGTTTCATCCCGAGCGTCGTCAGAGATGGTGTGCCGAATCGAAGGCCGCTGGTGAACCACGGACCATTCTCGTCAAATGGTACGACATTGCGGTTTGCGGTGATACCGCATTCGCGCAAGGCACCTTCGCACTGGCGACCGGTTAGTCCCAGAGACGAAATGTTGGCGACAACCAAGTGATTGTCGGTGCCGTCGGTAACAACCGGCATGTCGTTCGACTTTAAGCCTTCGGCGAGCGCGCTGGCGTTGTCGACGACCTGTTTCACGTAGTCTTTGTATCCATCAGACAGTGCTTCGCGGAAGGCAACTGCCTTGGCGGCAATCACGTGTGGCAGCGGACCGCCCATGACCATCGGGCATCCTTTGTCGACACTTTCTGCAAATTCTTTCTTGGACAGAACGATGCCACCGCGGGGACCCCGAAGGGTCTTGTGTGTGGTCGAGGTGAGGACATCTGCGTAAGGAACCGGGTTCGCGTCACCCTCGAAAACGCCACCAGCGACGAGACCGGCGAAGTGTGCCATGTCGACCATCAGGACTGCGCCGACGTCGTCTGCCATTTGGCGCATTTTTGCAAAGTCGATCTTGCGTGGGTATGAGCTGTAACCGACTAGGAACACAAGCGGGCGGATCTCTTTCAGCTGCGCCCACAAGCTATCGTAGTCGAGCAGGTTGGTCTCTTTGCTCACTGTGTACTGGTGAACATCGAATAACTGCGCGGACATGTTGAAGCGATAACCGTGGGTTAGGTGGCCGCCGGAGAACATGTCCATGGCGAACAGTTTTTGATTGTTAAGCTCAGCGCGGACCTCAGCCCATTGGGCAGAATTGAGATCAAGCGGATTCTTGGACTGATACTGGGCCAGGGCCGGCAGTTGGACCCGCTCACGTAGAATGGCCCAGAAGGCGACCAAGTTTGCATCGGAACCGGAGTGCGGCTGAACATAGGCGTGATCGCAACCGAAGAGCTGGCAGGCCAGTTCGCTAGCTGTGCTTTCAATCTCGTCAACATTCTCGCAGCCTGCATAGAAGCGTGCGCCACTTGCGCCCTCGGCGTACTTGTCGGTGAGGAGATTGGCCATGGCCGACTGCACGGACAGCGACGAATAGTTTTCACTGGCGATAAGTTTGAGGCTCGAGCGTTGGTCCTTCAACTCGCTGATGATGCCATCGCGCACAGAAGGCTCCACCTTCGCGATAAGATCCATGTTGGCCCAGAAGGCGGCTGCCTCTGGTGTGACACCGTCAACTCCAACTTTGGAGATGTAAGACTGCAGGGCGCTGCTGTTTGCCATGTTCGACGACTTCCGAGCTGAATTCAGTATTGGATCCGTAATTGGCTGCTTTTCACAGAGCCAGATATCGCAGAGGCGACGCTCTCGGCCTATGAGAGCCAACCGCGTGCCTACTCTTCCTAATCAAGCCGGGAGTCGGGTGTCAATTTGCAACTTCGACCTAAAGGGGCACGACGTCGCGATACCGCTGGCATGCGTCGTTTCGCGCAGGCCACAGGAGCAAGACAGACTACCCATTTGCTGCTGCCGGATACTGGCGGGCTAACTGCTCTGGCTCACGATGACGAGGCCTTCCGAGGGATTAACCGTCACCATCTCCCCGGTTTTGATCAGTTGGGTCACGTCGCCATCGGCAAAGCGATCGACCATTGCCATGTCGGCCAAAGCTGCACCTTGGGCCAGGATCGTATTGGCTGCATTGAATAGAATGGCCTTAGGAGCGAGGCCGCGTGATTTCATCTCGTAGAGCATCCATGCAGATGCGACGCCGCCTTTGGCGGTGTTCAGAACAAGAATCTTGTCGACATAGGATTTGCCGGCGAGTGCATGTTGAGGGCGGGAAAAAATGCCTTTGATGCGGTCAAGGTCATAGCGGGCGGAGAAATTATCGTCGGCGACTAATGCTTCGCCGGTCACCGTGTCACCTATGCCGATGTGACACTTCAGTTCGCGTTGTTGGTTGCTGCTCATCACACCACCTTTCCTGCTTCCGCTGACGCGATGCAATCTTCCATTGTCGCGAGCGCTGGTTGGTAGCCATAGCCACCCAGGATGTTCACGATCTTTGCTGAGTTGGATAGAAGTCTCGTCCAGCCGTTGGCCTCGCCGATCTCACGCGCGTACTGCTGATAGAAGCATGTGCCTTGGAGTACCTTACCGCCAAAGTTCTCGATGGCCTGGTTGAAGCCCATCCGTTTGGCGTCCTGGTACACTGTTGGTGCCGTGCAGACGAGGAAGTCGGTTTCGGCGTGGAGTTTTCGGCCACGGCAGAGATCGGCGACCATCTGCATTTCGACGATAGAAAGTTGCGGGGCAGCAAATACGACGACATCGACCTTCTCGCCTTTCGCGCCAAACGATTGACGCAGCCCGGCAATGTCATCAGGTGTGATCTCCTCGGCAGCGAGCTTTTGCCCGTCGACATCGCTCAGTTGCTGGCATTCCGGTGTGATGCCGGCAATGTGGAAGAGTGGTGTTGATCCGTAGCTCGCCATCGCAGCACCCATGTGTTTGATCTCGTCTGACGTGGGCGGGCGCTCTATTCCTTCGACGACTGGTACTTCCCAGTAGGAGCCGGCCTTGCGTCCGATGACGGCACCAAGCACGCCCCAGTCCATCAGATCTTTCGGTTGCTGACGAACTACATAGCGTCGTGTTGCCCTGCGGTGCTTATCCAGATGCAGGCCGTAGCGAGGTGTGCGGCCAGTCAGACCGGCAGCCAGAGCCGAGGGGCCACCTTCGAAATTTGACCGGGCACCACATACACTGTTTGAATAGATGACAACGCCGGTATCGCCATAGGCGACATGGTCGCCGAGCAGCGGTGGCATGATGGTCTGATAATTGATGCAAGTGTCCGTCATGATGATGCCGAGCTTCTGGCATGCAGCTATGAAACGGCGCTCAAGGTTAGCCATGTCCTCGGTTTGACCGAGAGGATCGTAGTATGTCAGATCAACGCCGCGCGGATCTGTAATCATGGGAACGGCAACGCGCCGTTCGGTTTCGGGAAGTTCAGCGAACTCCTCGACGAATTCGACGCCGGCGCCACCGACGGATTCAGGATCTGCCATCATGTGTACTTGGCTGACCGGGACCAGATCTTCAGCATCAAACATGCGTCCAACCTGCAGCTGATGCTCAATCGCCCATTGGCGTGCTTTCCCCATCTCGCCCCGATGCATCGCTTGTTCTTCTGGACTAAGCCGCACTGATTGATTTGACCTCTCTGGCTCGAAGGACTGCTCATTTCTGCCTACGTTAATAGATGGGGCACGTCGAAGCTAGAAGGACAGAGTCTTATCCGGTCCATGACATATGAGAGATGATGGACGCCGTCGGCAGTGCATGTAACACTCAAGCTTGAGAGGCCGCTGACAAGTGCAGGCTGAACCGGGATTGGAGATCACATGACGAAGGGCATGGTGTGTGCACCGCAGCCAGAAGCGGTCGAGGCTGGAGCTTTGGCCTTGAAGCGTGGCGGCAATGCAATTGATGCAGCCATGACATGCGCTTTGGTCCAAACGGTTGTCGATCCAATGATGTGTGGAATCGCCGGGTTTGGTTCGCTGCAGCTCTATTTGCCGAAGCAGAATTTCCACGGCTACATTGACTTTCACACCACGGCGCCTGCAGGTGCAACCGAAGACATGTGGGCTGATCAGATCAAGGCGCAGGCCCGCGACGGGTTCGGTTTTCTGCTGCACAATCAGGCGAATGAGTGTGGTTATCAGTCGATCATGACACCGGGCAGCCTGAAAGCTTACGCGGAGGCGGTAGTCGAATATGGAACCATGGAGTGGAAAGACGTTGTCCAGCCGGCGATCGAACACGCCGCGCATGGTTTTGTTGTCCGTCCCCATATCGATGAGTTTTGGAGCTCATCAGCAGTGATGGGCCGTATGCCGATGGCGGACAAGTTGCGCCACACCGAGGCAGGGCGAAAGATCTACTTCGACGCGGACGGCGGGACGCACCCGATTGGTTCTCGGATTGAGAACCCGGACATGATGCGAACACTTGAGCGAATTCGCGATGAGGGTGCCGAGACGTTCTATTCGGGTGCGTTGGGTGAAGAGATCGCGAGTGATATGAAGGCTGGTGGGGGGCTGCTTTCTTTAGATGATCTGAAGAGTTATGAGACGGTCCGAGCTGAACCACTGTGGGGCACTTATCGCGGTCATAAGATTGCTTCGAACCAACCGCCGGGCGGTGGAGCATTGATAATTGAGATGCTCAATATTCTGGAGCATTTCGATCTTGCCTCCATGGGCCACAATTCTCCAGAGTACATTGCGACTGTGGCTGAAGCGATGAAGATCGCGACCATCGATAAAGATAACAAGATGGGTGATCCGGCTTTCAACGACGTGCCAGTGGAAGAGTTTCTCGATCGCGGCTATGCGGCAGATCAAGCAGGCCGTATTAGAGCGGGTGAAAAGGCTAATGTGATACGACCAGGTTATCCGGAAGAGTCACGCGATACCACCCATGTTGTCGTTATTGATGAGCACGGCAACGCGGCTTCAATGACGCATTCGCTGGGTATGCCATCTGGTGTTGTGACACCAGGCCTTGGCTTTATGTACAACGGCTGCATGGGGGCGTTTGATCCACGTCCTGGAATGCCGCATTCCATAGCGCCTGGCAAACGACGTTTCACGGCGATGTGCCCGACGATCGTATTCAAAGGTGATGAGCCTTATATCGTGGTTGGTGCACCGGGCGGAACTTTCATCACGATGGGCGTGCTGCAGTCCATTCTGAATGTCATAGATTTTGGAATGACGATGACAGAGGCCGTTGCAGCTCCCAGGATTACTGCGAACAGCAATACCATCGATGTTTCCAATCGTATTCCGCGCTTTGTAACTGGAGAGTTAGAGGAGCGCGGTTATCCTATCGAGCGCAATCCATTTAGCTATGTTTTTGCAGGCGTGCATGGTATCCGAATCGTCAACGGACGATGGGATGGTGGGGCCGATCCAGGCCGCGATGGCATGGCATTAGCCATCTGATGGCAGGTCTTCCGTAGAGGGGCTGAGAGATGAGTGATCGTCAGAGAATTTCTCTGTGGGATGTGTCTGCCGAAGAACGCGAGATAGCGACTGACTTTGACGGTACGGTTACGACTGATGTTGCGATAGTTGGCGGTGGCTTTACGGGTCTGTCGACTGCACTACATACAGCCGAACGCGGCATCGACTGCCACGTTCTTGAAGCTCGGCATATCGGCTATGGTGGCTCTGGTCGGAATGTTGGGCTCGTGAATGCCGGGTTATGGTTGCCACCGCAGGATGTGCGCGCGCAACTCGGCGACAAATACGGAACCAACCTAATCCAGCAGCTCGGAGATGCGCCAGCTTACGTGTTTTCTCTGATTGAGCGGCATCAAATTAGGTGCGAAGCCACACGTAACGGTACAATCCATGCGGCCCACTCTCCCAAGGGTTTTGATGATCTGGCGCGACGTGTTGAGGAATGGCACCGGCTTGGCGCGCCGGTCGACTTGCTGTCGCGGGAAGAGGCAGCGGAAAAAATCGGTAGCGAAGCCTTTTACGGCGGCCTTCTTGATCATCGTGCAGGCACCATAAATCCGATGGGTTATGTTCGCGGGTTAACCCGCGCAGCGACCGGAGCTGGCGCCAAGATCTCCACCGGGGTTCGAGTCAACGGACTGCGTCGGGAAGGTGGGCAATGGGTCGTGGAAACCAATCGTGGAACAGTCAAGGCGAAGTCCGTTATTCTTGGAACGAATGCTTATAGTGATGATCTCTGGCCGGGTCTGAAAAAGACATTCACCATGATCCACTATTTCCAGTTTGCGACTGAGCCACTGGGCGAGCGTGCCAAATCGATTTTGCCGGAAGGACAGGGGCTCTGGGATACCGGGCAGATTATGTTCTCTCTCCGCCGTGATGCATTCGGGCGGATACTTATTGGCTCGATGGGGCGCGTGTTCGGCGATCTTACTGGGCTTTCGCAGCGCTGGGTGCGTCGTAATCTCAAGCGACTATTTCCTGATCTTGGAGATGTGAAATTTGAGAAGGCGTGGCATGGACAGATTGCTATGACGCCAGATCATTTGCCAAAGATCTTGCGACTGGATGAGGGGCTCTATACGCCGATCGGTTATAACGGCCGTGGCATTACACCCGGCACAATTTTTGGCCGAGCGATGGCTGAGCTGCTTGATGGCGGAGATGAGGGCGAACTGCCCCTTCCGGTCACAGAACTCAAAACAGTTCCATCAGCACCGGTGATGTCGCGATTCTACGACATGGTGTTTACCAGCAATCAGGTCTGGAAAAGCCTCTAGGACAAACGAGCCGGTACCACTTACTGGCAAAACACGAAGTGTTCATGAAAGACTAGGAGACCAAACTTGGCTGAGACGAAGATTGCGGTGGTAACTGGGGCGGCACAGGGCATTGGGTATGCCTGTGCTGAAGCTTTAGCCGAATCCGGTGCCAAGATGGTGCTGTCGGACATCAATGAGGAAGGTGTACTGGCAGCTGCTGAGAAGCTCGGTAGCGGGACAGTGGGCATGGCCTGCGATGTGGGCAAGCCAGAGCAAATCAATGCCATGTTTGACAAGATTGAAGCAGACATTGGACCGGTCTCGATCCTCGTCAACAATGCTGGCATTGCAAACCCAGGCGATTTCCTGGAGACCACGCTCGAACAGTTCCAGAGTGTTATCGACGTCAATTTGACCGGTACATTCGTCGCTCTACAGCGCGCGGCAAAGGCGATGGTTGCGAACAAGCTTGAAGGTGCGATCGTTAATATGTCGTCGATCAATGCACAGGTCGCAATTCCATCGATCCCAGCGTACTGCGCTTCCAAAGGCGCAGTTATGCAGCTCACCAAGGCAACAGCCTTGGCATTGGCTCCTCATAACATCAGGGTCAATGCGGTGGGACCAGGTTCGGTCGATACAGCCATGATGGCCGGTGTGAACGCCAATCCAGAAGCTATGGCTATGGTCATGTCGCGCACGCCTATGAAGCGGATTGCTACGCCGCGCGAGATTGGGGACGTGGTTGCATTCCTCGCGAGCGACAAGGCAAGCTACGTGACCGGCGAGACCATTTACGTTGATGGAGGCAGACTTGGTATGAACTACACATGCTGACGGTTGCCACTTTTGGCCTGCAGTGAGAGGTGGTTGCTCTTATTCCGTTCTGAGAGATTATTGTTATGGGTACTAGCAAGACCGATATCCCATTCCTAAGTGAGCCAGATGTCTCCTCTGTCTTGGCGATGTCTGAGCTGATACCCGCGATGGGGCAGGCGCTCATCGACTACTCCGAAGGCCTGATCTCTCAGCCTGACCGTCAAATGTTGCCGGTTGCTAAGTCAGGCGGGTTCTTTGGGGCGATGCCTGCGGTTGGTGATGCTGTTGGGGTCAAGCTTGTCAATTTTGTCCCAGGGAATGTTCAGTTTGATCTGCCTACACACCTCGCGCTCATCCTGTTGTTCAGGCCCGAGACGGGCGAACCGCTGGCAATTATGGATGGGCGTCTGATAACCGAAATGCGAACTGCTGCAGTCTCAGCGGCTATAGTGAAAAAGATTGCGCCAGCCAAGCCCAAAGCGCTTGCGGTTTTAGGTGCCGGATTGCAGGCGCGAACGCATATCGAGGCGTTGAGTGAAGTCCGTACTTTTGATGAGATTAGAGTCTGGGCTCGTTCGCCGAGCAAGGGGCAGGACTTTGCGGACGAAGTGGGCGCGATAGCCTTGTCAGCAGAGGACGCTGTGCGTGGAGCAGATGTGGTTGTGACGGCCACTGCAGCAAAGGAACCGATTCTTCAGGGAGCTTGGTTGAAACCTGGAGCAATTGTTGCTGCTGTTGGTTGGAGTTCACGAGATGGTCGAGAGCTAGATGAAGAAGCGATGAAGAATGTCGTCATTGTCGAGTCTCGCTCTGGCACCGAGAAAGAATCCGGGAATATTCGTGGTGCTGGAGCCGAGATCTCTGCTGAAGCGGGTGAAATACTTTCGGGTGCCAAGATGATCGAGAGTGGATCGACGGTGACCTCTGACTCGATTGGTATGGCGGCGGAAGACGTCGCATCAGCACAGTTGGTCTGGCGTCGATTTCAAGAACAGCACTCCTAGGCGTTGACTGTCATGCAGCGTGAGCCAGTCGTCAGTTATGTCGCGGTTCTCTCGAGTATATGAGGAAAAAAGAATGGATCCGGCGAAAGTGGTCCGCGTTGGCCAGACAGACTTGATGGTCACACAACTTGGCTTCGGCGGTGGAACACTTGGTGACCCTACCGAGTTGACTTCCGACCATCAGGCTGAATTGACAGTTGAGGCGGCATACGCGTCAGGCGTCGCGCACTTCGACACCTCGCCGTGGTACGGCAATGGCAAAAGTGAGCACCGTGTTGGGCGAATACTAAGGACAAAGCCTCGCGACGATTTTGTTCTCACAACCAAAGTTGGACGGGTCTACAGGCGTCCGGCAGATCCCAAGACATTTCACCAAAGCCGTTGGCTAGGTGGGTTTCAGTTTGATCTGGACTTTGACTATACGCGCGAAGGCTTTCAGAGGTCATACGAGCAAAGCTTGATGCGGCTCGGAATGACGTCAGTAGATGGCTTGTTGATACATGATCTTGACCCTCGACACCAGAAGAGTGAGGAGGGTGTGGTTCATGCCTTGCAGCAGCTTGATGGCGGTGGTGGTTATCAAGAACTTTCTGACATGAAGGCACGCGGCGAAATCAAGGCAATAGGTGCGGGTGTGAATCACACTGGAATGATTCCGCGGTTTCTGGAACGCTTCGATATCGACTTTTTTCTCGTGGCCATGCCACATACCCTGACAGATCAGGAGATGCTGCATGATGAGTTGCCGCTCTGTGAGGAACGTAATGCTTCGGTTGTAATAGGCGCGCCGTTTGCTTCCGGGATCTTGGCTACTGGCGCGCGGGCAAATGCGTATTATCGATATCAACCCGCAACCCCGGAGATTCTGGATCGTGTTGGACGCATGGAAGCTGTTTGCGAGCGCTACAGTGTGCCACTGCCAGCGGCTGCTTTGCAATTTCCTTTCGGTCATCCCGCGGTAGCGTCGGTCATACCCGGCTGCAATTCACCTGAACAGTTTCGTCAGATTAGTGCATGGATGCGTGTCGATATTCCGGGTGAATTTTGGCAAGAGCTCAAATCGGAGCGGTTGATCGATCCAGCTTCACCCACACCAGCAACATAATAAGGTTGGTGATTATGAAACTTGGGCTGGCAATTGGATACTCCGGGGGCGTAATGGAGCTGCCGGTCGATCAGGTGAAGCGTGCCGAAGAGCTGGGGTATGACTCCGTTTGGACAGCTGAAGCGTATGGCTCCGATGCTATTACTCCACTCGCGTATCTGGCCGCTGTCACCTCACGTATCAAACTCGGAACAGCGATTATGCAGGTCGCAGCAAGGAGCCCGGCCAACGCTGCTATGTGTGCCGGTACCATCGATGCCATGGCAGGTGGCGGACGCTTTATTGCCGGTCTCGGCGTGTCAGGTCCACAGATTGTTGAAGGTTGGTATGGCGCGCCTTGGGGTCGGCCTTACTATTGGCTGAAAGACTATGTTGAGATCATGCGTAAAATCTTCCGTCGTGAGGAAGGACTGACGCATGACGGCAAGCAACTTCAATTGCCTTTCAACGGTGACGGTGCTCTCGGCATAGGTAAGCCGCTGAAGTCAATTTTGCATATGAACTCTGAAATTCCGATTTGGCTCGGTGCGGGCAACGAAGCGACGGTGCGCCTGTGCGGAGATGTTTGTGATGGTATCCTACCATTGGGTTTTACACCTGGTACGATGGATGAGTACCTGCCGTGGCTGGAGCAAGGTTTTGAACGCGCCCGCAAACGTGGCGAAGACAGGGGCCTGCGTAACTTTGAGATACAGGCATCTGTCCATGTCGAAGTGAGCGATGATGTTTCCCAGGCGCTGGCCAAGCTTAAGCCCGAAGTTGCGCTCTACGTTGGCGGGATGGGGCACCGCAACAAGAACTTCCATAAGGACATGATGATAAGGCGAGGCTTTGGTGATGCCGCTGATCGCATCCAGGAGCTCTATCTGGCTGGGCGAAAGCAAGAGGCAACAGATGCTGTTCCGGATGAGTGGGTTGATGCGAAATCACTGGTCGGTCCGCCGGAACGGATTAAGGCTCGTTATAAAGCTTGGGAGGATAGTGGCGTTACAGGGATCAATGTCCGCACCAAACAGGACGAGGCGATCGAAGTGATTGCGCAAGCTGCGCGACTAAATGTGGGATGAGATGTTGAGGCAATGACCGCTTCACGTTCTGGCGCAATAGGAGAAAAGAATCAGCATGTTGCAGCCTGACAATTGGGGTTGGAAAGCCCGCATCGGACTTTTCATCGTGAGCAGCGAAGCTGTACCTGAAGCTGAGTGGTGGGCGATGGCTCCACCGGGAGTGTCGGTGCATGCTGCGCGCGTGAAAGCGAGTACGCCTTGGGCGAAATGGGATGATGCGAAGAATGCCGTGGTTCCAGAGGCTGATTTGGAACGCGGCGCACAACAGTTCGCTGATATGCGTCTGTCCGCAGTTGTTGTCGGTCACAGTTCGAGTAGCCTGCTTGGTGGAAAGGGCTGGGACGATGCTGTCGTCAAACAGTTGTCGGAGATTGTTGGGCCCGACACGCATGTGACGACCAACGGGCTGGACTGTATGGCGGCGCTTAAGGCTAGCGGTGTGCATAAACCGTTTCTCGTGTTTCCGGCTTGGTTCGGTCCAAGCGTGCACGAAAAAGGATCACAGTATTTTATTGATCAAGGCATTGCCCCTTCGGGTGTCATGCAGTTCGGCCCGGGGCGGAACTGGCGTGATCTACCGCCTGAGCGGCTTTATCCGGAAGGTAAAGGGTTCGACCAGGATATCGAGTCGCTCTATCGCCAGATTCGGACCGCGTGTCCTGTTGGGGCAGATGGTGTTCTCATTGTAGGAACCGGGTTTCGCTGCGTCGGAATACTTCAGAGTCTGGAAGATGACTTAGGTAAGCCGGTTGTTTCAGCAAATCAGGCAAGTCTTTGGAGTTGCCTTGGTCTGTGCGGTGTGCAGGCGAACATCGCAGGGTACGGGCGATTGTTGCAGGGTGTGTAACCGCTGGCACCCGATCAGGTGCCAGCAGTGAGGGCATCTGTCAGAGACTGCGCATGACTTCCAGTGTTGCCTCTGCTTCCGGTCGCTTCGTATAATCCGGATCAGCATCGATAGCGCGGATAGTGCCTTCTTTATCGATGACAAGTCGCGCCGGCATCGGTAGTTCCCAAACATCGCGACCGGTGTTTTTGGGTAGATCAATACCGAAGCCCGAGTAAACGCCCTTGAGGTCATCCGGCAACATGAATGCCAGTCCAAAAGAGCGAGAGATGTCGAGGCCAACATCTTGTACTACGGGGTAAGTTAGCTTCTGTTTCCGCGCAAGGTCAGCGGAGATTTCAGCAGTTTCAGCCGAGAAGACGACAATCTCGCCATTCAACTGTTTTACGTCTTCGTAGATTGCCTGCAAAGCATCCAGCTCTGCTCGACAGTATGGTCACCAATGACCTCGGAAGAACGATAACACAACGGGCCCACGTGCCATCAGGTCACCAAAGGCGATTGCCTGACCATCATGGTTCTTGCCTGTGAAGTTTGGCGCCTTGTCGCCGACCTTTGCCATGCTCTCCATAATGCCGGAGTTGCGCAGGTCATTAGTCGCGCGCTTCATGATCTCCTGCTTGTCGACAGGGATCGGGTTAAGCGATGCGCTATGTATCGCTTCTAGTTTCTCTTTGAGAGACATTCACTGATCCATCTTTCTGCTAGGATTTGCTCAGCGTGCGGCAGCTGGAATCACTTGGCAAATCACATTGCGCGAGATTGTGGGGATGTGTGGTTGCCACTCAGTGCCTTGTTACTGATAAACGTGCTGAGAAGTTTTCGAAGCCCAAGACCTGAGCGGATTTCGAATTCTTCATAGCGGAAGCGTCTACGTGTGAAGCCAGCTTCTACCAGTTGGGCATGTAGAGCCTCCCGCATTGACTTCGATCCGCAAAAGGCGATCGAAACTTTGCTTTCGTTCCAACAGTGAGGTGAGGCTCAAGTGAGCCAGTGAAGTCTCCAAGGTTCTTTATCGTAAACCAGAGGCTTCGCTCTTTGTTTGGTGCCTGACTGATGGTGAATGGGTGGATCTCGCTGAGCCCTGTTGCATTGAGTTCAAGAAATGCGAATTCGCCGGCGCGATGCTTGTGACCGCTTCCAGATGGCGTAAGAGTGACCGCAAGCGCGCCGCCTGTGTTCTCAATATGAGAAACGGAGTAGTTGCGCCAGCCTTTGAATATCTCGGTTGGCAATAAGGTGTAGAGATACGCTACAACGCCGATCAAGCAACAGATGATGGTGTAAAGCCCTAGAGGGTCGGTCAGCGCCATCGGTTTCTGGATTAGGACAAAATGGATTGCGCCTGCTGCGAACGGTGCGCCCATGAATTTGTGTGTGAATTTCCAAAGATGATAGGGAACGAAGGTGGCGATGCTGAGCGTCACCAGGATGAGAAATCCATACAGGCTGATTTCGCCGAGCGTTTCACCAAGCTCCGATAGGGTAGTTTCGCGACCGAGGCCATCCATCTCTGCGTCGATCGTGTCATGTAGCAGCATCAGCAGCATGGCCAATATCGCCAGCCACTTGTGCAGTACATATATGCGATCCATGCTCCCAAAGACGGTTTCTAAACCAGTGATGCGCGTTGCGAATATCTGCACAATACTCATTGCAATCAGAGCACAGACACCAAAGTACTGGCTGAGGAGTGCACCGTTGTCATGCTTTCCCGCAAGCTCCACGAACCAAATGGCGGGCACTGCCAGAGCAATAAAAATCAGGACTAAGCCAAAAAATCGCATGGATGTTCCTTTGCGAACAGACCGGACGAGATTGGGGTGTGTGTCAGGCGAAATTGATTTGCGCCTCTCCGTGATCGATCAGCTGAGAGAAGCGGATCGATGGAGAATCGTAATAGCGCGATAGTTTATCAGATCTCTCTTGTGCCAAATGAGGCAACTGGCTTTTAGCGATGAAATTCAACAAAGAATGATACGTTGCCGATTGGCTCTACGCGATGCAGCTCGGTCGGAAGGATTACGCCTTTGTTGCCAGGATCCAGAACTTCATCGATGTTGCGCCCCGGCACGATATATTGGAGTCGACCAGCAGTGACGTGGATGACGCCCCAGACGCCCTCTTTCGTTGCGTGGTCTTTGAGGAGCCCGGCAGGAATACTTGTCTCATCAAATACTGGTGTGCGTTTGTATGGAGCGACGCTTTTGGGTAAAGGAGATCTAGCTTGGTTCATCAGACTTTCGACACTCAATTAAAAATNCAGAATTGGGCTCTNTCTCCATGACTTGGCAGTAGCCACAATNTGCCGCCTAGGTCAGTCCTCGAGAAAAACGCTCAACCNTCTNAGNGCGAGAGTACAAGAAGTTTCCCACTTGGGAAACGACACAGTCTCGATAATTTGCAGCTACTCTTGCCAANGCCGGCATCAACAGTGATCCTAGATATGGACGTTGAGACCGACAGTCCAGTGACTGTGGTTTGAGTAAGCAAGCTGGGAGGATTGTGAGATGGCCTATCGCGGTATGACTGCGGAACTGATCAAAATTCAGGGGCACAATGGAGATGAGATTTCTGCCTATACGGTGAAGCCGGCTGGGGAAGGGCCCTTTCCTGGGATTGTTCTTATTCACCACTTGCCNGGTTGGGATGAGTGGTACATGGAGGCGAGCCGTCGATTTGCGCACCATGGNTACATNACTATCTGTCACAATCTCTATGAGCGGGACGGTCCTGGTGATCCCGATGATGTTGCAGCCAAGGTCAGGGCTGAAGGTGGGGTTCCAGATGCGCAGATGGCTGGCGACACGCAAGGTGCCGTCAATTGGATGAGATCCCAAAAGGAACTGAATGGCAAAGTCGGCTTGATTGGATCATGCTCGGGCGGGCGACACGCCTACATCTATGTCTGCCAAAAGAATGATATCGATGCCTGTGTCGACCTTTGGGGTGGGCGGGTCGTCATGGGGGCGGATGAATTGAATGAGAAAACGCCTGTAGCTCCCATTGATTTTACCAANGATCTGAGCTGTCCGTTGCTCGGCATTTTTGGGAATGAAGACCGTGCTCCAAGCCCAGAGCAAGTTGANCAGCATGAAGCCGAACTCAAGTCGCATGGCAAAGACTATGAGTTCCATCGCTATGATNGCGCCGGCCATGGGTTCTTTTATTACTACCGACCAATGTACCGGGTCGAGCAGGCGCAGGATGCCTGGTGNAAAGTCTTTGGCTTCTTCTCTAAACATCTCGCGGGGTAGTCGAACCTATGTGCACGTCAATTGTAGAAATTGCCAATGCGACCGGCATGGCGAAGCGCAACGAAGATTGGTTTGAGCTGACGCATTCGGTGGTGTCATACGATCATGCCAGACACGCCTTGCTTGATGAGGCGATTACGCTTGATTTCGTGAACACTGATTTGCCAGCCGGTGCGCGGGCAGCTGTCGAGCTTTCGCTAGAAACGGCTAAAGAGCTGCGAGATGCTCTCGATCGGGCAATAGCTGCTGCGGATCTTGAGGAGTCAGAACGTGCGGAAGCATTGGGGTTTCGGCAATCAAGTGCAGCAGACGCTAACGTTGTTCCGCTGCATTCTGCTGCCCGGGTCAGTAACGTCCGAGACTAGTCGTTTAGAAGGAAAAACTGCTGCGCGTGTCGCNGAATGCGCAGCAGATTAATACTTGATTTACCATTATTCGCGAACTTGTGGCGTGGCACTGCTGTTAGGAATTTGTCATGCGTTCGCCTGCCCAGATACAAATATTGTGTCTCCGTATCGCTGCTGTTTGCGCCGGTACATTGGTTTCGGTCTCCCAAGCTTCTGCTCAGCAGCAAATTGCTTTGGATGCGATCGGCCTTGTTGAGACCTTCACCGATGTCACTGTCAGCTTTCAAACCCCGCTAGGTGTTGAACTCCCCGTGCGGTTTCACGGTGATCGGTCATTGTCTGGAAATTCGGGACGCATCGCGCGCCATCTGGGATCAGAAAGCGATCGTGGACGTTGGTGGACTGAGGGCTCGCAGCTCTGTCAGAAATGGAATGTGTGGTTCGACAGCAAGACGACCTGCGTGATGGTATTCCGCAGTGGCGATCAAATTGTTTGGAAAGGACAGAATGGGCGTACCGGACTTGGACAGATTGTTCGGCGCAGAGTTGTGACGCAGACGAACAAGCCTCAACTATCTCGACGTCGTCTTCCCCTACCTTCAGCCCTGGGCGCGTCTGTTCCGCAGCTTGCACGTCCCTCAGAGCCTGCAACAAGNGATGCCATTGGTCGGTATTCCCAACCTCTTAAAGAGGAGAGGCACTCATTTCGGATTTCCAAAGTTTACCAAGGAAAGGCCCTCCAAGTGGTTGCCTATCCATCATCGACGTCAGAAGTCGTTGGCCAAGTCAGCTCAGGTACAAGAGAACTCGCGGGCTGGGGGGCATGCGCCAATAGTTGGTGCCCCGTCGTACTTAAAGGCCAACACGGCTGGCTACGGCAAAAATACCTCGAGCGTTCAAGAGGCCAACTAGGAGTGGGGCAACGCGGAGCTGGGCTTCTTTATAGGGTGTCTGGTGTTAAATCCTGGGATGTACTCAATGTCCGCCAGCAGCCAATGTCATCCGCGGCTATTGTCGGTCAGTTGAGTTTCAAAGCGCGGAACATCAAGTTGGTTNGGGCCTGCCGAAAGTTGTGGTGCCCTGTGCGTATGAGCGGTCGGCGCGGCTGGNTGCACTCACATTATCTTGCTATTCAATAGCCGTGTGGGATGTCTCAGTGTGTTGAGCGGTGGATGATTGCTTNTATCTAGGGTTTTGGCCGACATCAATTTTTAAGTCGTTTCAACCATTGATTGCTATGTCTGCTTCCGGATCTATTTTCGGAGATAGTCCTTCTTCTTAGCTTNAGAATTCTCTTGGGCGGCTTGTTAACTAAGCCGGTTTATCCGTTACGTCAGTTATGACTGGAGTGGGTAGATGGGTCTTCGCGTACTGTTTTCGATGTTTGTNGTAGCTGGCTTCCTTGGTGGCTGCTCGTTCTCGGNGTCCTTCATGCAGAATGGTCTTGGTGGACCTAAGACGAANAGGCACACAGTGCATCGTANTGTTGTGCATCGGCATAGGCGTGCACNNGGCCACTCGCACTCTCACCGGCATCCTCATCGCTACTAGAGCGTGTTCTCATCGACGTGCTTGACGCCTTCTCGAATGCGAGGGATGAGCTCGCGCCCAAAATCNACAGTGTCCTCGAACGGGTCAAAGCCTCGAATAAGGATGCTGTCGACACCGATCTTGTAGTATTCAACGATCGCGTGCGCCACTTGCTCTGGTGTTCCAACCAGGCAGGAGGTATTCCCGAGGGCGCCTGTTGCCTTGGCTACGCCCATCCACAAGCAGGTGTCGTAGACATCCTGCTTTAAGGCGAAATCGAATATACGCCGTCCGGCATTGTCGACTGGCGCTGAAGTCGTTTCTTGGCGCGCCCAGCCACGCGCGCCTTCCATGCCTTTGAGGATCTTGTCGGCTTTTTCCCAAGCAGCCTCTTCTGTCTCACCTAGGATTGGGCGGAATGAAGCGTTGAAGCCTGGNTGTCGCCCAAACGGCTTAGCGCGATCGCGGAACTCTCGAATGCGTTCTTTGGTTGTGGCCAATGGTTCTCCATAGATGGCATAGACGTCGCAGTGTTCTGCGCCCATTACCAAAGCGCCTTCAGAGCCACCGCCGAAAAATAGCGGTGGATGAGGTTGCTGAACCGGGAATACGTCTGAGGCGGCACCGTTGACTTTGTAAAAGTGTCCCTCGAAATCAAATGGCTTTTCTGTCGTCCAGGTCTTGCGCATCAAGTGCAAATATTCTGCCGCGCGTTCGTATCGTTCCGTCTTGGNAGAATAGTCGCCATCGCCCTGCTGCTCGGCATCGCTTTTGCCTGTTANGATATGAACNGCACAGCGGCCATTGGTAATTTGATCGAAGGTTGCGATTTNGCGCGCCATAAGTGTTGGCGCAACGAAGCCCGGACGGTGTGCAATCAAATATCCNAATTTTTCGGTGTGTGCTGCAGCGTGTTGCGCGACGAGAAATCCTTCNGCAGATGATGATGAGTAACCAACCAGNGCCATATCGAAGTCGGCAGCTTCATGGGCTTGAGCGAATTCGACAACATAGTTAGGAGAGAGCGTACCTTCGATAACAATCAGTTGCGTGTCGCTCGCTGGTGGTGTGACACCAATCATACCGATAATTCGCATAGGCATTGGTTTGCTTTCTTATTACTACCACCTGCGCATAGCGCTTGGCCTGTTTCACCTCGCTGGGGCGTGTGCCCAGGCAAAGTCTTGATGACCTNGTGCGAAACTTCCATTGGTTATGGCTGGATTTCGATTGATTTNTTCTCGCGCATAGAGAGGATGTGTCATGCTTCGCACTTCGTGTTCGATCTGGAACAGTGATTGGTTGTTAGTTAGGTCGACAATATCGATAAACCGATATTGGTACTGGTTACTTTCCTCGCTCACGAGATTCCGCTCTAAAAGCCGTTGATGGGGGCGCGNGAAGTTTGCGAGGTAGACGGCTATGTGATGTCCATCNTAGGTGGGNGCNGGTGCATCGACTTCGCGAAAGATCAACGATTGACCTTCGCCGGCAGCAACCTTTGCGCTTGGCTGGCCCTCTNACTGATCAACAGTTGCATTGGTTTCTAGAACAGTCTGATAAAACTCTGCTATGGCCGGCGCTGATCCTGGGGGAACATCAAATTCGACGTAAGGCATGCCGAGCCGCATCCGGCCAAAAGAGTCATNTGGCTCGTGGCAGCTGATTTTATTTCCCCACGGACAAGTTACATCGATTGCGTTGTCGCTTTCAGTGAATGAAAAGCGGGTGTCTAACAGGTGGGGTTTGACGGCTGCTAGACGGTCCAGGAGTGCAGCTCTTCCCGGAATAACGAGCCCTGTTCGGCCTCGTACAACTTGAGCCTCNCCGGTCGGGAGGTGGAACTGGCTGCGTCCTACGTTGATCCACATATTCGTGGTCCCCGTAANCNNATATNGATCGCNGNTTNAGCCNAACCCCATGACATAGAACAATGTAGCCAATTGCTGATCCGGCACGCGGATATTGACGTGCTCCAATGATACAACGTTGCCGATGTCTTCCCGTGTACGNTCATAGTCTGCCATGATAGGGGTTCTCCCGTCAGCGAGCCTGTTTTAGGTGCAGCTGGAAGTTGAAGGTGGTGCTGATCCCAATTAATTCCATGTTGATCCTAGTTGACCGCATGTTCAAGGTGGGATGCTATAGAATTTCTTTGGAAGCTATCGACAATCAAAATTTTCTCTAGGAAAGTGGAATGGTCGGGAACAAACAAGAAATGACAAAAATTGCGTGCTTGATGTTTTCCCTGGTCTGTTGGGTCGGGGTTGCAAGGGCAGAGCAAATGCCGATCTTCGATGCCCATATTCACTATAGCCTTGATGCGGTTGAGTTTCTTCCTCCAAAGGAAGCAATCAAGACGCTGCGCGCTGCGGGTCTCAAGAAGGCATTGGTTTCGAGTTCGAATGATAACGGGACACAGNTCTTGTTCAAGGCTGCACCGGATCTCATTGTTCCATCGTTGCGGCCCTATCGTCGGCGTGGCGAAATCGGCAGTTGGATGCATGATGAAACTATTCTCGAATACGTCGAGACACGTCTGNCAAAAANCACGTATCGCGCGATTGGTGAGTTCCACGCTTTTGGCAATGATATCAACACCAAGGTGCTGCAACGGATCATTGCGTTGGCGAAGCAGTATGGTTTGCTCTTGCACGCCCACTCTGATGCGGAAGCCGTAGATAACATTTTTAGCACCGACCCAGGTGCGATGGTTTTGTGGGCGCACTCAGGCTTCGATCACCCTGAGGCTGTTGGCGAAATGCTGGCCAAGCATAAGAACCTGTGGGCGGATCTTGCCTTCCGCAGCGATCATGCTTCGGAAGGCAAAGTGACCGATGCTTGGCGGAAGGTCTTTGAGGCTTATCCTGATCGCTTCATGGTCGGCACTGATACTTTTGCCCCGGAGCGCTGGTACTATGTGGNGTCCCATGCCGATTACAGCCNCAAGTGGTTGAGCACACTACCGCGCGAGCTTGCAGAACAGATTGCCTATCGCAACGCAGAAAAGATGCTCGCTCGGNTCGAAGAGGTCGGTAAGCGGTAATGAAATTTGTCGAGCTTGCTTTTCTCTCGCTGCTTCTTGTTGTTGCTCAGTCACTCAGCGCGAGTGCGGCGGACTGCAAGGCTGGCGAGGNNGTGAAGATGAAGCCAGAAGGGCAAAGGACGAGCCTCTCAGCTCATATCTCGACAGTTCCGACCACAGTTCCGGTCGGTCAACCTTTCTCAGCCAAAGTGGTGATTTGCGGCGAGGAGGGAAAGCTCGTCGACAGCCTCTCCATTGATGCCACCATGCCCCGGCATCGCCATGGCATGAATTATAAGCCGACTATTACGTCGGGTGGCGATCGGATTTATGAGGCGACTGGCTTGTTCTTCCATATGCCGGGGCTTTGGCGGTTTGCAGTCACGGTGCAAAGCAAAGAGATGCGCCAGCGATTTACATACGATGTCATCGCGAAATGAAACGGCTAGTCGCATTATGTTTGGCAATTAACGTTGCGTTGATTTTTTGGGTGATTGCGAGTTAGCCCGCCACCGGCAATGAACTACTGCTTAGCTCAGATGCAATTGCCAAGGTTCTACGACACGGGCCATGGCCATTACCTGCCAAGCCTGATCCTAGCAATCGCGTCAGCGGCCATTCCGCGGCTGTCCGGTNGGGACGAGCATTGTTCTTCGACAAGCGACTTTCGCGCTCCGGAACTGTAGCCTGCAGTAGTTGTCATCAGCCGGATCGAGGCTGGACCGATGGCAANGCGCGCGCTGGCGGTTTGGCACGACTTGATCGCAATACGCAGTCTCTGTTTAACGTTCGTCACAATCGCTGGTTCGGCTGGGACGGGCGGAACGATAGCCTGTGGGGGCACAGTCTGGGGCCTATTCTGGATAAGCGCGAGATNGGAATGANGGCCGAGACCGTCGCCTCGTACTTCCGCGGTNAGAAGGCTTATGTCCAGCAGTATGAAGCAGTCTTTCATCGCAAGACGCACGCGGTTCCAGCTGTCGAACTTCTCGTTGATCTGGNGAAAGCTATGGCCGCATTTCAAGAGACGCTGGTGAGTGGTCCGACCAAGTTTGATGCCTTTCGGGATGCTTTAGCACGCGGAGATCGTAGCGCTGCTGCGAAATATCCGAAGTCGGGTCAACGCGGGCTAGAGATTTTTGTTGGCCGGGGAAAATGTCATTTCTGTCATTCTGGTCCCCTATTTACCAATGGCGAGNTTGCCAATGCTGGCATGCGTTACTTTATTGGCCCGGGCAAAGTAGATGAAGGTCGCTTTGGTGGGATCAACAAGGTAAGGGTATCGCNGTTNAACTTGTTGGGGCGCTACAATGACGATCCGAAACGTACGACGGCTTGGGCAACACGACACGTCAAACAGACACACAACACGTCAAACAGACACACAACACGTTTGGCGAGTTTACGGTTCCGTCATTGCGTAATCTTCTGCAAACGGCGCCANATATGCATGATGGATCGTTGGCGACCCTAACGGATGTCGTGAACCATTATTCGAACATTGATCTGGAGAGATTGCACAGCGACGGCGAGCGCATACTGGAACCGCTCAAATTATCTGATCAGGAAACGTCTGACTTGGTGTCGTTTCTTGAGACTTTGTCTCATCCCGTGAAGAACTAGTTGGCCTGGCTAGGCCTTTGCGCCTGAGCGTCTCAAAGCAGCTATGGTCTTATTGTGTTGATCTGCAGGTTAAGCCCATGCCGGCTAGCTCTTCGCTTGCTTTACTTTCGAGCAAGCTGTTGCATGACCCGAAGCGCGGCGCAGGCGGCACCGTAGCCATTGTCGATATTGCACACAGTGACACCCGGTGCGCATGAGGTGAGGCAGGCTGATAGAGCTGTCTCACCACCGCGAGCAGCGCCGTAACCTGTTGAAGTCGGCACTGCAAAAACGGGTCCCGCAAACAGACCGCCGAGTACACTTGGTAGTGCAGCATCCATGCCAGCAACCGCGATCAACACCTGGTGCTGGCGGATCTCATCAATCCGGTCGAGTAATCGCCATAGACCAGCGACGCCAACATCAAAGTACATCGCGCTTGCAATCTGGTTGAATTCCAACGTGCGTTTGGCTTCGTAGGCTGGGACTGCATCAGACGTACCAGCAGTTACAATTGCGACGGGCGCAACGCCTTCAGTCTTCGTCTCTGGAGCGTTCAGGAAAGCCGTCTGAGATCTCTTATCATAATCTAATGCACTTGATGTGCTTGCCGGCAATGCATCGAATTTGGATGCTTCGATACGGGTTAAAAGCATTGAAGTTTTTCGCTCGAGCGCTTCGGCTAGTATGGCTTCGATCTGATCCGGCGTTTTCTGGGCGCAGAAGATGGCCTCGCCAAATCCCAGGCGCTGAGAACGGTCATAGTCGAGAACAAATTCGCGATCGCTCATCTTAATGCATCGATTACTTGTTGATAGTGGGGCGTACGCCGACGAACGCGCTACCTTGTTCATAGCCTGCAAATGTCATCGATTGAGTGCCGAGTTTTGGGAACTCCGCCTTCAATTCGGACAGTAGTGCTGAGCGGTGATCTGGCGTGAGTTTGGTTCTTGTCGCTCGATCGAGTTCAATGACGAAGCCAGTCTTGCGCACGCGACAGCGCACCGTATGTGGCGACAGATGCGATTGCAGATACTGTTCGACCTGATTGACCAGGAGCAACTCATCTGGATTAATTGTCAGGCCGGTTTCGATGCGACTAGACAGGCAGGGAGAGGCTGGCAATTCTGCGATATCGGTAAGGCCAAGATTTGCTGCCAGCAAACGAACGTCGGCCTTGGTCATCTCGGCTTCAACATAGGGATGGCGGACGCTGTAATCGCGAGCTGCATCAAGCCCCGGCCGATAGTCGCCCAGGTCGTCGTGGTTCGTGCCGGACAGGATGGTGCCGCTTGTTCTGTCTGAAAGTGCATCATAGAGATTGGTCTTGCAGAAGAAGCAGCGGTTGACTGGATTGGCGCGGTAGCGCGGATCAGAAAACTCTCCGGCATCGATTACGTCAAGGTTCCATATCTGCTCAGCGGCGGCTCGACGTACGCGCTCTGTTGCCTGTGTTGGGACTGCCGGGGATACCGCATGAATCATGCGGACTTGATCTGATGATCCCAAGCGGTGTGCAAAGCTTGCTAGCGTCATCGAGTCAACACCACCAGAAACGGCTACGGTCACGGGTAGTAACTCATGGATGACAGTTTGCAGTGTAGACGCCTTTTCGCTTTCTTTGTCGTGATCAGACATCTTTCTTCACTGTTTTCTGAAGTGCTGCTGCCTCTGCCTGACGACGAAGCTGGCTTCGTTCTGCTAGTGATCTACCCTCAGCAATGCTAGCGGCTTCCGCTTTTGCTGTAATCCCTGAAGGGCGCTGTGCGACTTTAACTCCGATACTTTCAACGTCGTGTTGCTGGCGTGTCAGGATGTTGCGCATGACCGTCGATCGCCGGACTCCAAGCGTTGTCGTTTGATCGAGTACGGCACTTGTGACGTCATCTCCATGGCCATTGATAACGATCAGTTGCAGAGCGGTTGCGAGACGACCTTTCTTGCCCATGACCGGCCATTGGCAAACATCCAAGACGCTTTCATGTCCCCTTAGTTGATCCAGCGCGATTGCCAGATCCTCACCGGTTTGGTCATCAATTTCACAACGCAGAACCTCCACGACATCACCAGTGGATGAAGCGCCTGCTTCCTCGAATACCAGGCAACGCAAAACGTTGCTGCGTCGTTGTAGTCGGCGGTTGCCGTGTCCTGTTCCTGATCCCGATAGGCTTCTGTGCTCTGTACGCGTGCCCTGTGATGGCTGGAGGAAGGCGAGGATAGCTGCTCCGGTTGGGGTTATCCGTTCCCCCGTTTCGCCGTCGTCGAATGTCGTAAATCCCTTTAGCAAATTGACCGTTGCGGGGGCTGGAACGGGAAGCATGCCATGGGCACTTTTGACCATTCCACTACCTATTGGCAACGGTCCGATTGACCATTGGCAGGGCGACAGTTGCGCGATGATGGAAGCAGCTGCAACAATGTCGACGATTGAGTCCCAGGCACCGACCTCGTGGAATGCTACTTTGTCGACTTCGATCCCATGAACAGCAGCTTCTGCCTCTGCCAGGTGGGAGAAGATGGCGATTGCGTTGGCACGCGTATCAGGTGGCAGTTCA
>NZGY01000134.1 GCA_002689605.1 Filomicrobium sp. | reverse complement strand
GATTTGTTGTGGAATTGAAACAGCTCTTTTGGAGCACAATTTACAGTTGCTCACGCTGGCAACGGTTGTTGTCTGGATGAGTTAAACTTATGATGCTACTGCTTCAGCAATTCTAGGGTGCAGTTTGAGGCGAACTTTTTACGCCGCCTTATGAGCGGGTGTAAGCAGCGATCGTTACGTTGAGCCGCTGATGGCAGCTTTACGTCGCTCAAGACTTGCCGCTGGCCAGTATTGTGTTGCGTCGTAGAACTCCGGAACGGCGACGACATCATCGGGCAGTTTCAACCAAGACTGCTTGGAAGACGTAAAGATGTGGATGTCTGGTGGGCAGGTGTCTGGTTCGTCCAAGGCGCCGACTCGTATGAAGCGAAACGTATCACCCATTCTATTGTAGACGCTCCAAACGGCGATCCGACATGTCGGACACCGACTGACAATCTGGCCGCTGCCGCTGCCGGTCGGCATGGTCAGGTCCTCCAATTCTCCGCATTCGTGTGTGACATGCCTTGCTTCGATCAAACCATTTAGTGCAAAGGCCGTGCCTGACTGTCGTTGACACAGACTGCAGTGACAGGCGTGGACAAATAGCGGATTGCGTGTGAGCTTGAAGCGGAGCTCGCCGCAGGTGCAGCCTCCGGCTGCTGAATAGTCTGCGTCACTGCCTGTCATTTCTGTCTCCCGTAGAACGGCTATCACTGGTTACATTGTGGCCCAGGCTTAGGTCTTTTCGATTTCAACGGCTTTGCCTGGGATCGGTGAAGCTGAAAACACACCGGCCTTGGCCACTTCTTCGATGCCGCCAAACTTGTCGGCGTGGGCGAGCTGATCCGTCTTGGCACGTCGGTCGACGTTTTCAGGATCGACAATGGTTCTGAGTTCGGCCTCCAACTCGTCGGCCAGGCTTAAGCTCGGGTCTGCAACGAGAAGGTCGCGTTCTTCAAGTGGGTCTTCTTCCAGATCAAACAGCTGCCGTGGCATGCCGACGTGATAGATGAGCTTGTGCCGTCTCTTGCGATAGGCAAAGCCGGCATTGCGCGCACCCATGGCGTGATACTCTGCGAAGGCTGTGCGCTCTTGTTCTTCACCATTCACTGCTGGCCATAGTGAGCGTCTGGGCAGTGTTTGGTCTTCATCGCCGAGTGGAGCGCCGACGGCCTCTGCAATTGTCGGGAAGAGATCAACCTGTGATGAGATTTGGTTGACGACTTTGCCCGCTGGAATATCAGGGCCGGACATCAGTAGCGGAATGCCGAGTGCATGTTCGTAGTGGTTTGCTTTACCCATGATGCCGTGATGGCCAGCGGCTTCGCCATGATCACTGGTATAAATGACGCGAGTATCGTCCATCAGGTCGAGATTGGCTGCTGCATCAAGCACGGTGCCGACATGTTCGTCGACGACCGAAATCAGTCCGCAATAACCGGCAACAACTCGGCGAATGAAGTCTTCGTCGAAGTCCTCATCAAAGCTATTCATCCATGACAAATATTGCACGGCGGGATGCTGGGGTTGATCCGCTTTGCGCCATTGGACCGGCATTGGCACCTTGTCCAATGGATACATGTTCCAGAAGCGCTCAGGCACAGTAAATGGTGGATGCGGGCTGGCGTAGGAGACCAACAAAACCCAAGGCTTGCTGTGAGCTTTGCCGTGCTTTTCTAGCCACTCGATGGCGTGGCGCGTGATCTCGCGGTCGTAGATCTGATAATCAGCTTCGCCAACACCAGATTTCTCATAGATCTTCTTGTGACCTTGCCTCGGCGGCATGCCTTCTGGTGTGGCGCGCAACAATGCGATCAGCGCGCCTTTGCCATCAACTATGTGGAGCGGGATGATCTCTTCGGAGAAGCCGTTGTCAACATCGCCTGAGCGATAGTGGAGTTTGCCGATCGACGCCACGTGATGGCCGCTGTCGCGCACGCGCTGCTGCCATGTCGGGACCTTGCCATCATAGGCGAGTGAGTTGTCCCAATAGCCGGTTTCGTGCGGATAGCGTCCTGTTGCGATGGCGGCGCGGGACGGACAGCAAAGCGGACTGACACAGTAGGCGTTGGTAAACCTTACACCGTTGTTCGCAATGCGATCGAGGTTCGGTGTTTGGATGATAGGATGGCCAGCCGCGCCCAGCATCGTCCGGGCGTGGTTATCTGACAGGAAGATGATGAGGTTCTTGGGATCAGTCATTGGTGTCTGGCAATGCATGTCAGAATTTTTGAAATGTCGGGCTATTCGGCGGCTGATGCCGCAACTTGCGCCTCGCTAAATCGTTCCATGCCGAAGGTGGCCAACAGTGGATCTCGCTCGTCATTGAGGAGTTCGCGTGCTGCTGCGTTGCAGACCACCGGTGCCAGCGTAGCGCCTGAGTGCATTACCGCAATGTAAAGCCCTGAGCGATTGACCGGTCGCCCAACAATTGGGTGATCATCGCCGGGTATCGGACGGTGGCCCACTGTGTATCCGGCAAGCTCAATGCCCGTTGGGTCGACGAGCTGATTGCGGATGCGTTCCAGAAGCATTTGCGATCCTGCTTCAGGGTTGCCATTGATCTCGCCACCGCCGAAGTCTTCGCCAGCCGATAGCGTGCCGTCTGCGCGTTGACGAAAGTGAACCTCCTCCGCGAGGATCAAACGCTGCACGCGATGGCTGACCGGGGTGGTTGAAATCAGCAAACCTGGTTTGGAATACATCGGAACATCGATTCCGGCCATGGCCGCAAGATCTTTGGTGCCATTTCCGGATGCAATGACAACCTCGTCGGCCGCTAAGGTTTCGTCACCAGCAATAACGCCCTTGACCGTATCGCCTTGCATTACGAGGCGGGTGACTTCCGTGTTGGTCACAACCCAAGCGCCTTTGGCCTCTGCCTGCTTTGCAAAGAAGACGGCTGCGGGAGATGCTTCGACCGCACCTTCTGCAGTTGAAAGGATACCGCGTTCTGGCACCACAGTGAGGCCGGGCTCTAATTTGCGTATCTGTGTCTCATCTAGCCATTGGAGCGGATAATCCCATCCGGTGTGGTTGGCGTAGAAGGTGTCGAGATCAAAGGTCTTGCCATCGAGATAAAGAACTTCGGTTTTACGGTACGGAATATCTGGCAAGCGCGCGGCCAGATCATCCCATAGATGCATCGATTGAAATCTGAGATTAAAGTATGGCCTGGTGTTTTTGTGGCTGGCGTTGGTCCAACCAAACGAACAGGGGCTGACAATGCCACCGAGTTCGCCAGCTTCAATCAAAGTAACCTGTGCGCCTGCTTCGACCAGATGGAACGCAATGGACGCGCCAATAATGCCGCCGCCGACGACGATAACCTGTTTTTGTGCCACGCTTTGCTCCCTGCAATCGCAATATTCCAGCCCAATCTTTGGGAATGCTAATGCGTTCGCGGCCGCTTTTCCAGTATGTTGCGATATTCAGCGATAAGGACCAGAGCTGCCAGACAAGGGTGGCAGGATTGCCATTTTCCAGCTTGGATCGAAGATCAATCTGACTGTGAGCTTGGAATGTAGCGATGCATTCGCTAAGGCAAGGCGTCGCGAAGGCGATCGAAAGAAGTTAGCACCTCGAGGCAATACATGATCAAGGCAATCCTTCTTTATTCAGTGGCCGTATGGCCGAAGGCCGCGTTTGTGGGCCTGATGGCGTTCGCAGCGCTTGTTTCATTGTCGTTGATCACGCCGCCGCGCGCCGTTGCTAAGGAGTGCAAGCAAGGGCCGCTTCGTGTTGCCATTGACACCGGACACAGCATTCGCGACCCAGGCGCGATCAGTGCATCAGGGCGTACCGAGTTCAGTTTCAACCGTCGCTTTGTCAATGAACTCATTGAGATGGTGGAGGGCGATACAAGGTTTGAATTTATCCGCATCAATCCATCCGGGTGACGCATCAAGCTGCGTGAGCGCGTCCGGCAGGCTGCGGAACAGAACGCCGATCTGTTCGTCTCAATTCATCATGATTCAGTCAATGACCGCTACGTGACTTGGCCGAAAAAGGATGGGCCGCTTAAAGGACCGGTGTCCTACGCATTCTGTGGTTTTTCGATGTTCGTCTCGCGGGACAATCCGCAGTTTGATGCGAGTGTCCGTTTTGCTGAAGCTGTAGCGACGCGTTTCAAGAAAGCCGGCTTCACACAAACGCTGCATCATGGGGAGCCGATCAAAGGTGAGAACCGTGAAATTTTGCGCTGGGACTTGGGGCTCTACAATGCGCCTTTTGCGGTCGTGAAAGCAGCCACCATGCCATCCGTGCTCTTGGAGCTTGGTGTACTCGTGCATCCGGACGAAGAGAAAATGCTTGATGACCCCGATGTGCGTAAGCGTAAGGCAGAAGCGATCCTTGCTGCCATGGTAGCGTGGTGTGGGGCCGGGTAGGAGTGAGGAAGGCGCGCGCCAACATTTGCCGAGGCTTATCTGTCCGCTTGTCGGTTGCCATAACTGCAACAACAATCTCTGTGGACGCGCAATTGATCTGGGCATGTGAAAAAAAGGATGTAAGATGAGTATTCCCTAGCTGAGTTGCCGTATGGGAGGCTTGCATGAAACGACCAACTCTCTTCGCGCTGCTGGTCATCGTAACATTTGTGCTTTGGCCCGCAAAACTAAGAGCTAGCAATCTCCTCTTCATCCTTGACGCATCCGGATCCATGAATGGCCAGATCGACGGGCGCGCGAAGATGCAAATCGCGCGGAGGGCCTTGTCCAAACTGATTGGCGATCTTCCCAGCGACAGTAGTGTCGGGCTGATGACATATGGTCATCGGGTCAGCCCACGCGCGCAAGGGGCATGTTCTGACATTCAACTTCTGGTGCCCATCGCGAAGGATCAGGTAAGAGCCGTGACCGGGTTAATGTCTGCAATTGAACCGAGAGGTTAAACGCCGATTGCGGGATCGCTTGCACTGGCACCAGCTGCGTTTCGCGGGCACGAAGGTGGAAACAACAACATCGTCCTCATCTCGGATGGCATTGAAACTTGCGATGGCGATCCATGTGCGATAGCGGGCAAGCTGAGGGCCTCGCGAACAGGGCTTAGCTCAGCTCATTCTCATGACGGCGCTTTTGCTAAATCCTCTATGCCCGAGACCGTCATGTCCCGGTGCGTCGCGGAGTCTGCGCTGTAAAGCGAATTGCCGAGCTTAAGCTGCCATTTTGCGCAATGAGACAATCGCGCTTTCGATGTCTTGGGCGAGACTTTCCCGACTAGCAACATCGCGGGCTTCGGTCTTATTTGCCTCGGCCAGTGCCTGAGCAATCTGCTGTGTCATGTAGCGTCGGGCCGCACCGCCAGCCGAGATCGCTTCGAGCACACCATCAAGGAGTTTTTTCTCTCGTCTCTGCTCCTGATGGATAGCCATGATCAACATTTCAATTTCTTTTTGCATGGTTTTGGCTTTCTTCTAGAGCATGCAGAATTATTCGACAAAGAAACGCAGATCGAATCGCGGGTAGCTGTTGATGTCAGGCTAGCCCGAGGGGTTAATAAATCCTTTCCGAGAATTAACGCCATATTTCAATGAGTTCGTCAGTTGATGGTGCGTGTAACCGGCGGCTTTGGCCGTCAGGCAATATTACCTGACATGAACCCTGACTAAAGTGCCGCTACCTTCGCTTGCAGCTTGATGTACACGCACTACCGCCAAATTGACGGCAATCTCGAACACATTTGAGTAAATAACGAATTCCCTGATGATTTGTTCTGAACAGACGTCTGTTCGGCTTTAGCTTGCCAGAGTTAATCCTTCTTACGGGCGGAGTTGGTGTTTTGCAAGACGGACGGAGCAGCCGCAACTGGTCAACGCTGCGAGCGAAAAGGGTGGACTGGCGGCCTGAAACAGGCAGGTTTTATGTCAAGCCAATCTTGCCCGGGCCTTGATCGCTCCGCCGTCCCTCCATCCATCCGCGTTGAAATCAACTGATCGGTTTCTCTGGCTTGCGGCGATGTTGCTGCTTGGCTGGCGCGCGCCGCNCCTTTGGTACAAGTGGGATGGTGATTGTCCCGTCATACNTGTTCATGGCGCCTGTGCCGGCATCAATGGCAACGCCAACCAGACCGCCGATCAAGAGGTTGCCAGAGGTCATAGCTTCGGTTTGCGCATTGAGAACACCCGTGGTTTTCCTGAAGCCAGGTTTCCTGCAGGCGATGTGCACATCGTTCCAGCTCTTGGAAAGCGTTGTCGTCTGCGGTGTCTTGGGGATCGTCGCCAGCAGAGCGCCCTCTCTATTTAGTGTGCACTTCGCGCCCTGCGGCACGGTGTTGATCATAACCTGTTGTTCCGTCCCTTTGACGATNGANGCGCANCCACCTGCTGATACAGACAAGGCAACTANGCAGCATCTGACGATTTTTCCCATAGAGCTATCCCCCTGCGATTTGATCAGTAGGCTCGTTATCAGCCAGCAGTTATTTTGGAAGTATCTGCTCTCCGGGAGCTGTGATCGCGTTACGCGAACGCAACAGCAGACCAGAGGTATGGGCTGCCACGGCAAGCCGCCCTTTGGTTGAATTGTTGCAAGTGGTCGGTGCATTGTCGTTCCAGCTTGGACATGAGGCTGCGCTTGTGACGTAGCGTCTCCATTCAGAAGTGGCGCTTAGTGACNTGATATTAAATAGAAAAACTAGTTGGAATTCGAATGGTCCTGCTTGTTTGTGTTGCGCGAGTTGTAACGCGCTGTGCCCAATGATCCTGTTGGTTGCTTGTTCGGATAAGTTCGCTGATTGCGCGATATGTGATGACGTGGCAACAATAAGCAGCCTGCTGATCTAAATTCCTCACTGCGAAATTGACTCCAATTCCCCGACTGATAATCAGTTGGGTGTNTTGTTTAGGGTCAACGATCTCAATGCAGGGAGATGTTAGATTGTTTCGTGTCTTAGCGATTGTGCTGCTTCAGGCGCTTGTGGGTTCCACATACGTCTATGCGTGTGAGAACTCAAAATTTGGCGGGTTCTATGCCGGTGCGACGGTCGGGTTCGGAAAGGGCACTTTCGACGATATCGATCTCAATGATCCCAACGATCCCGCGGTCCCAGCTGACATACCACTATACAATGTCGACACGAATGGTGCTGTCGCGGGTGGATATGCCGGTCACAACTATCAATGCGGCGCGACCGTCTTTGGTATCGAAGGTGATTTTCTTTGGTCCGGTATGAACGGTGACCAGACCCAGGCTGTCTCGGGTGTCGATCTCACGGCGGATACTGCGACCAAGTACCTGGCATCGATCCGTGGGCGCCTAGGCATTGATGTTGGCTCTGCACTGTTCTAAGGCACAGCAGGTGTTGGCTTCACGAAGGCTGAACTAGAATTAAGTGCTGCAGGAGATAGCTCCGAACCAATAACCGATACTGATACGGGACTTGTTCTTGGCGGCGGTATCGAGGGCATGGTGACCGATACAATGAGCCTGAGGGCGGAAGTTCTTCACTATAGGTTCGGAGACTCTGACGATGGCGAATACAATCCAACGACAGTCCGGGTTGGCGGTGCGATTCACTTCAAGTGATCTGGTCAAGTGATCGGGTGAGATGATCTGATCTTCGGTTTCACNCGGTCGTTGTTACTNCTACAAGTTTATTCCCCCGANAGGGCGTCACTCTATCTCAGAGTGGCGNCCNNCTTNTATTCTCTCGCNCATCAANANTCCCACTGGACAGGTGGGGCACCGGCGACTGGTGCTCGGAAGGTTGCAATNCCGTCTCCAAACAGTGAGCCCATGTAAACGGTTTTGAGGTCATCTCCGCCGAAAGCGATGCTGGCAATGTTGTTGAGCGATCGTTCTTTGCCNGCATCGATGTGCTGGCGCTCGAAAGTTCCACTGTCGAAAGCATCAGCCACTTCCTTCATTCTGGCAGGGTCGTTGTCCTCGAGAACGATCGTTTGCTTGCCGTCTTTGCTGACATGAAAAACGCGATTGCTGGCAACACTCACGCACCAAACGCCGCCTTCAGAGTCAAATGTGAAGCCGTCGGGGAAAGTTGCCGGGGGATAGGCGGCCACAACTTCGCGGTCGCCAAGCTGTGCGTTGGCCCCGATCGGGAAGCGTATGGTGCGTTGCGCCACGGTCTCGTTCACATACAACCACTGCCCTGTTGGATCGACGATGGCCTCGTTCGTATAACCGATATTGACCGCAACGATGCGCGCGCCTTTTTCATCCATGACGGCAATAAAGCCATCGGCCCAGCNCTTTGTCATGGCGCCCTCACGCGGTTGCAGCCGTGTCGAGTAGGTAATCCAGGTTCGACCACTGCGATCCAAGCCGACAAAGTTGACCGGGGGCATGATCTCGCCATCAATCCTATCGAGCAGGAGTGTCGCTTCACCGGATTGATCCATGCGCCAAACCCCGCCCTCTGCNGCAAGATTTGCGATCAGAAAATGGCGTTCAGGCGTNAGAGCAATGCCGTTTGGAAGGAAGCCGTCTGGTACGCCCGTTGCCTTNATAAANTCCTGAGTGCCGTCTGCGCGCAGGACTGAGATTCCGCCGCGGCTGTCTGTTACGAAGAGGTCGCCCTGCTTGGTTGTCAGAACACACTCTGGCCGGTGAAGTCCCTGGCCAATGAAAGAAACTTGATCCAATGAGATGTNATACATNAGGCCGCTTCGCCTGGTTGGATGTGGATGTCGGACTTGTTTGGTCAAGCCAGATAAGAGCACATAGTGAGANGTGTTATACAACTTGTAGTTCGAAACATCGTANGTAGGATCGCGCTTGCAGGTTTTTTGCNGTAGAGGCCAGTCGAGGATGAAGACAGCTGTCCGTTTGTTCGCTCTTGCTGGCTTTTCGATCTTGGCTGCCGGCTATTCGGTGGGCAGCAGCGCTTCTGACAAACTGCCAATGTGCTGGTCACNGGCGCAACTCAAGCATATGCGCAGCGAGTCTNCCNTCCGAAAGCGTATAGCAGCTGCGTACAGAGCGCCGCTCACCGGAACGCCAGCGACCATTGCGATTGGATCGCATTTTGTGCGCGGTGCAATCCGTCGTGTGCAGTTGCCATCTAACGTCAGAAAGATCGCGCTGANTTTCGATTTGTGTGAGCAGCCCTATGAGATCTCTGGATATCAAGGCGATATCGTTGACTATCTGCGTGATCAAAAAGTGCCTGCAACATTCTTCGCCAGTGGGAAATGGTTTCTGACNCACTCCGAGCGAGCGCAACAGATTATGGCTGACCCTCTGTTTGAGTTTGGCAATCACGCCTGGGAGNATCGCAACTTTCGGGTGTTGGATCGTGGTCGTGCTCAAGCGGAGATCAACGGTGCACAACTTGCCTACCAACGGACTTTCCAGAAACTATCGCAGNGGTATTGTCGCGTGCCTAACAAGGCCGGTTCGGCAGATNCGGGAGTGGNTAAGGAAATGTCGCTGTTNCGATTTCCGNTCGGGGCCTGCAATAAGCAGAATTTGGCTTGGGTCAACCAGAGTGGATTAATGGCGATCCAGTGGGACATTTCTTCTGGTGATCCCTGGAAGGGGCAAACTGTGGCTGGGGTGGTCAACACTGTTGTGTCACGGGCGAGGAGTGGATCGATTGTTCTCTTTCATGCGAATGGACGAGGATGGAAAACCGGGCAGGCACTGCCGCAAATTCTGCGCCGCCTGCGCGCGCGCGGGTTCAGTTTCGCGACCGTCTCTGATCTGCTCGGGACGCCGGGAGCGATGCCCGTCGTGAGTNAGACCTGTTATGATGCACGCCCCGGAGATACGGATCGCTACGATGCTTTGTCACGCAAGCTGGAACAGCGCTATCAGGCATTCTATCAGCGGTTTGCCAAACCTCGGATGAATGGAGTGAAGAGGTGAGCGCGGCAGACTGTAAATTGAGGCCCATGCGCCCAGAATGGGTTGATCAACTTGCGACTGAGCTTTCGATGATTGACCCATGGCTTCGACTGGGTTTTGGCAAGCAAAAATTTTCGGTCTTATTATCTAGCCGAGAGCCAGACGTGACCTGTCTTGCTATCATTCAATCTGAAGACCACCTGAGCGGCGTTGNTATTCTTCGACATCGTTGGCTGTTCGGTCCCTACCTGCGGATTTTTGGCGTTCTGCCAAGTGGACAAGGNCAGGGTATCGGTNCGGCGGCGATGAATTTACTTTGCGATCAACTTGCAGCAAGTGGTGAAGAGAATTTGTGGGCCTGCGTTTCAGCGTTCAATAAAAAAGCCATTGCCTTTTATGAAGGCAATGGCTTTGAAGTTATTGGGTGTCTTGAGGAGCTCGTCGTACCAAATGAGGATGAGCTGCTTATTCGCAAAAGGCTCATCAAGAAACAAAGTGCCTAAGCTGTCGGCTCTGTTCTGACTAAATGTTGTGAGACNTTGCTGACTGACGGTTCGTCACTAGCGAGGATACCATGAAGGCTNAGGATTTTCAGGCACTTGTCGAGCGGTTGGGCGATCTCAGCCGAGTCCAACGCGAGGCGCTCGTTGAAGCGCTGACGGCGACAGGCT
>NZGY01000133.1 GCA_002689605.1 Filomicrobium sp. | reverse complement strand
TATCACACCCAGAACGTCAATGCCTACCAGAGCCGCTTCAAGGGCTGGATGGCGCGCTTCAAAGGCGTCGCTTCGAAATATCTGCCCAGCTCCCTCGGTTGCCCCCGCATGATTGAACGTGACGGCGAGCGACTTACGCCCCGCCAATGCCTCGCCGGCGCCATGCGTTAGCAGGGAAAACTGCATCAGAGCTGAACAGAGCCATTGTAATTGACGCGTTCAAGTTTCGATCTAGGCTCTCAGTATAGCTAGAGAGGTGCCTGAAAGATGCTTGAAATTGTTCGCCATATGGTTGCCGATGGCCCAAAGACAGTTGGTCCGTTTCACCACGCGGTTAGTGCTGGAGATTACCACTTCATAACGGGACAGATGCCTACTTTGCCGGATGATTCGACAAAGGTGGTTAAAGGGGGAATTGAGGAGCAGACACGACGTGTTATGGACAACCTGGCGCTCGTGCTCAAAGGTCTGGATAGCGGGTTTGATCGTGTGGTTTTTGCACGGGTCTATCTTGTGAATTTTCAAGATTTTGATCGGATGAATTCTGTCTATACGACATACTTCGAGGAGGGAAAGCTGCCATCACGCACGTGTATCGGTGTCACTGGATTGGCAGTTGGTGCTTTGGTTGAGGTCGATCTGATCGCGGCTCGATAAGTTGCTCAATATTCTACGGCTCGACATGGCATGAGCAGCTTAGTCGGGCGAGCCAAGTGGCTTCAGTAAACCCTTGAAGAAACGGAACGCGGTGTAGGCTTGGGACAAACCAGATGGGCATTCTCAATCTATGATTATCGGGTGGCGTTCGGTTGTGAATGCGGACCCATCTGACTTAGTCTAGAAGAAGTCGCAGTCGCCCGCTTTGTTGTCTACCTGAGTGGCGTTTGTCGCCGTCCCGTTAAGGCGGGCAGCCAGAAGCTCTACGCCAACGTGACCAGTGAAATCTGTATCGGCAACTGTGACGTCACGGGGAACTGTCTGGCAAATCGTATGTGAGAATTGTGCCAGCGCCGCGAGATGTTGAGACACTACATCCAAAGATTGACGAGCTGTCGCTGTTCCAGCCGCAGAGGATGCCTCGATCAATGGCGAAATCTCTGCCTGAAGTTTTTCGGTCTTAGATGTCAAAAAGACCAGCTCGGTGGTTAAACGCTCAAGCATTGTGGAGAGACGCTTCGCTTCTTGATTTGCCATTTATACTTCTACGCTTACAACTGAGAAACTTTGCACTCAGAACAATTCTACATCACCAACGTTTTCAGGTACTGAAGGTACGGGCTTCATTGTGTTTGGCGGGGCTGCATCACTTGTAACCAGTCGCTGTCGGGCTCGACCGGATGCAGGCCAGAACTGAACGCAGCGCGCTTTGTCACCTCCAACATGGCCACCGACGTATTTGAGATCTTCGGAGGCAAGGAACTGCTTAGCAAACTCAGCGTTTTGAGCACCGATATCGGACAGCCCCTTTACGACGTTAGCGCCGCCGAAGATCTTTACTTCGATGGTCTCCCGGCGGGCGCCACGTTTGTAAAGCTCGTTTAGCAGTAGTTCCATCAGGTGCACGCCATATCGACGATGTTCACTGCCACTCACTTCGTTCACCGTATCAGGTAAAAGAAAGTGGTTCATGCCACCAATTCCGATGGCTGTATCATGAACACAGCAAGCAACGCACGAACCGAGAACGGTCGTCAGAACGACATCGGGATCGTCCGTTACTTCATAGTCGCCTTGAACAACATGACGTTGCACAAGTTGGGCTGCCTGAGGGTTCATTAGAGTTTACCAACGATTGATTGAGTGCAGGACTTAAGACCGTCCACAGTGAATGGCTTTTTGAGCACGTTGTTCATACCTAATACTTTGCACTGCGCAATCGTATGCGCGTCCGCTTGGCCTGTGATTAGGATGAATCCGCATTTGCTTGTTGGCTTAAAGCCGCGCAAACTCTTCAGCAGTTCAAGACCATCCATGTTTGGCATGTGATAGTCTGAGATCACCAAATGACGAGGCTTTGACATCATCGCATCAAGAGCAGCCTTACCATCCTTTGCAATGCTGACATTCTTGATCCCCAATTGATCGAGACCGTCACAGATGAGCATACGGCTCACTGAAGTGTCGTCGACCACTAGTACCCAAATCCACTACATGGCTCAGCTCGGTGTCCTTCCTCTCGATTAGAGGTGGCTAACATCTCTATTGCCACCACCGTGTGAGCATCGTCATTTCCTGAGCCAATCCGAGATAAGACACTCAGTAAATCTGCAAGCAGACCGTATCTTTGCTGTGCATTTTGCTTGTTTATACCTCGATCGCAGGACTTGCAGATGGCGGTTTGCGAGATATAAAGGGAAAAGCAGTAAGCCGGTTGCATAGGGGCGCGCGCTGGTGGTTGCTTGCGGGCATGCCTGCAGGAGATCGATCAACTTATGGCCCGAATCCTACGGTACCCCGCTCTCTGTTACATCTGTCCCAGAGCTACTAGGGATGATCCATTTGCGGAAAGATAATGCTCTATTGAAATCAATGTATTGCATCCTCTGGTTGTTATGCTACACAATATTTGTTGTGTCGTTCGCCATGTGCGGACGTATAGTATTTTACTGGGCAGATGAGAATTTGCGCGGGGTCGCTTGACGAATATATAGGTATGCGACTGCGTGAGTTGCGCACCTAGGAGGCCCAGTCCCCTGAGAAAGTTGCAGCTTAACTCATTGTTCCATTGGATGTTTATGCGGCATTCGAATTGGGTCGTAGGCCAGTGACTGCGGGCCACCTTTATGATCTTTGTATTCTTTTCAATGTAAAAGTCACATACTTCTTCGAGGGTTACGAATGCGGACACGACAGACCCTACGACGAAGACGAAGATTCGTGCGGTGGAAACAGAACGGGCAAGTCAGGCTAGAATAGTTGAAGAAAAAGAGTTAGCCGTCACCGGTTTGCTTATCTTACTTATTGTCTATTTCTCTAATTATCTAATGTAAGTCCTTGAGTTTGATCTTTGTGTGCTCGTCGCGGATGGTTTCATTCTCAGCTAGTAAGCATGACGGATGTCAGGGCATCATTGGGGCTCTGGCGATATTCGTGGCTCGATTTCCAGCAACTGAAACGCTTCTTCGGGTGACGCCGCGTATCTTCTCTTCAGTTCGTCGGCAATTGTGCGTGTTAAGCTCGCGAGATGTTCGTCTTCCAAGCTTACTCGCAACTCACGCTCAAGATAGGTGAACATATTTATCAAGGCGAGCGCTTCGTTTCTCTCGTTGTGAGAAGACATCACGTTTTCTCCAGCGACGGATCATTGTAGATCCCAAAAGGCATGGCTTGTTGGTAAAGTTCGTTCCGAAACAAAGAGATTGGCAGGCGCTGTTGTGCACTCAATGTGAACGAGGTCGTCGGCCATGACTTTCTGATACTATGGGTTTCGATAGCGCCAACTTGGTTGTGCGTGAGCAATGATGGCTCGGTTTCTAGGTCTTACTGAATTAGGCAAATTTCAAATTATTACGCGCGACAGATTCATTGCAATTGCGAGTTCGCTGAAAGGCATCAGCCTAGCGCGAAACTCATGTCGAATTCACCGTGTTGACTTTTCACGATTCGCTTCGTATCGGCTACGCCACCAACTTAATTCTCCACACTGACTTTGATCAGTTTTGATGATCAGGTGTGAATGGGCCGGAAAGTGTTGCTTGCTTTGATAGCTGGCCTGTAAGTTTAGCTAGTTGCTGTTGGCTAGAAAGTCCGCGCGTCCGATCCGATGCAATGATGCTTCCATGCGTTCGTTGCTCCGACGCATTTCCGCGATGGTGCGAGATGTGAAATCAATGTGTTCAGCTGCAACCTTTTTTGCTTCGCGCGGATTTTGAGCTTCGATTGCGGCAGCAATAGCGATGTGTTGTGACAGCAAATGCTCCCGCGCTCCTTTGCGCAAATAAAGGTGTTCCCGATTGTAGAAAACATCGCGATGGAGCAACTCTGCAATAGCGCGCATTATATGCAGGAACAGGACGTTATGGCTGGCCTCGTAGATGCAGAGGTGCAGGGCCAGATCAGCATTGGCTTCTTCTGCAGGGTCCTCGGCTTTATGGGCGATCTTCATCCGCTGGATACATTTTTCGATCGCTTCCTGATCCACCTCGGTTGCTCTGAGCGCGGCTAGTCCTGTCGCTTCGGCTTCTATCGAGGTGCGAAATTCCAGATAATCGTCAACAACTTGAGGCTTCTCTGCGAGCAGCGCTGCGAGTGGATCCATAAGTGGGGCCAGGAACTGTGCGACGCGCGTGCCTGAACGTGACGTCGTCAATAGCCCTCGATCTGCCAACTGGGAAATGGCAGTACGCAAAGTTGGACGCGAAACCTCGAGCTTCTCTGCGAGGTCGCGCTCTGCTGCGAGCTTTTCTCCAGGGCGTAGGACACCCTCCAGGATAAGGCGCTCGATATGTTCCGATATGGCGTCTGCCGCCTTTGTAACTTGCACGGAATTTCGCATTATTTGACCTAGTTCAACTGTTGTGTCGGTGTCTACAGGTACAAAACAAGACGGCGTGGTCCTTAAGCTATCCTCTACAATGGCATGCATATTGATCCAATTGACAATTGAGGTCAATTTATTTTACCAATAGAGAATATTGGTTGGTGCTGTGAGGATGCGATGAGCAAATTGGACGACGTTGCAGAGCGCGCGGAATGGACCGACGCTATTAATTCTGTAATCGCCTTCGAGGGGACCGGTGCCGCTGATGACATCCTGGAAGATGTTGTCGCCGAAGCCAGGCGGTCTGGCGCCAAGGTTCCGTTTGCGCGACATTCCGCTTACATCAACTCCATTTTGCCTGAGCGCCAACCGGACCATCCCGGTGATACCGATCTTGAGGGGCGCATTCGTGCTGTTATTCGCTGGAATGCTGCTGCAATCGTATTGAGGGCGAATAAGGAGAGCTCGGAACTTGGCGGCCACATTGCGTCGTTTCAATCAGCGTCAATGCTCTACGATACCGGCTTCCAGCACTTTTGGCGGGCGCCAACGGACGAGCACGGCGGCGATCTGATATTTTATCAGGGCCATTCTTCACCAGGGATTTATGCGCGGGCCTTTCTTGAAGGTCGTTTGACCGAAGAGCAGTTGACCAACTTCCGGCAGGAAGTCTATGGCAATGGATTGTCTTCTTATCCGCACCCTTGGTTGATGCCAGACTTCTGGCAGTTTCCAACCGTCTCAATGGGGCTGGGGCCGATCACCGCCATCTACCTTGCGCGCTTTCTGAAGTATCTGCACCATCGCGGTTTGGCGAATACCGATGGCCGCAAGATCTGGGTGTTCTGCGGTGATGGCGAGATGGATGAGCCAGAAAGCCTGGGCGCCATCTCACTGGCCGGTCGCGAAAAGCTCGACAATCTGATTTTTGTCATCAACTGCAACCTACAGCGGCTTGACGGTCCTGTTCGGGGCAACGGTAAGATCGTTCAGGAACTGGAAGGCAACTTCCGTGGAACTGGCTGGAACGTCATCAAGGTGCTGTGGGGAACAGGCTGGGATGAGCTTCTGGCGCGTGACTACTCGGGTCGTCTTCGGCAGTTGATGGAAGAGTGTGTCGACGGCGACTATCAGGATTTCAAATCAAAGAACGGCGCGTATGTTCGAGAAAAGTTCTTTGGTAGGTATCCTGAGACGGCTGCAATGGTGGCCGACTGGTCAGACGATAAGATCTGGGCTCTGACACGTGGTGGTCATGACACTCAGAAGGTCTATGCGGCTTATAAAGCCGCTGTTGACCATGTTGGACAGCCGACACTCATCCTTCCAAAGACCGTTAAGGGATATGGAATGGGCGATGCCGGTGAGGGGCAGATGGGCTCGCACCAGGCCAAGAAGATGGGTGAGGATGCTCTTAAGCAGTTCCGGGATCGCTTCCGCATTCCAGTAACAGATGAGCAGCTTTCGGAGCTGCCATTTATCAAATTGCAAGAAGGATCGCCCGAAGAGAAATACTTGCACGCACGCCGCGAGGCACTGGGTGGCTATCTTCCGCAGCGGCGCCAAAAAGCTGATGATAATCTCGTAGTGCCGGAGCTGGATGTCTTCAAAGGGCAGCTGGAAGCCAGTGGTGATCGGCAGATTTCAACCACGATGGCATTCGTGCGCATCTTGAATACGCTGATGCGCGATAAGTCGCTTGGCAAACGCGTTGTGCCAATCGTTCCTGACGAAAGCCGGACGTTCGGTATGGAGGGCATGTTCCGCCAGTACGGTATCTTCTCTCAAGTCGGCCAGCTCTATCAACCGCAAGATGCTGACCAGCTGATGTATTACAAAGAAGACAAGACCGGTCAGGTGCTGCAGGAAGGCATCAACGAGGCTGGCGCTATGTCATCGTGGATTGCCGCGGCGACCAGCTACTCGACATCGAACGTTATTACTATTCCGTTCTATATTTTCTATTCTATGTTTGGTTTCCAGCGTGTCCATGACCTTTGCTGGGCTGCTGGTGATAGTCGGGCTCGCGGCTTTCTGATAGGCGGCACGTCCGGGCGTACAACGCTGAACGGTGAAGGTCTGCAGCACGAGGATGGCCACAGCCATCTGCTTTCCGCAACTATTCCGAACTGCGTGTCCTACGATCCGACGTTCGCCTACGAGCTAGCCGTTATTGTTCGCGACGGTTTGCGGCGGATGGTGCAAGAACAGGAAGATGTTTACTATTACATCACCACGCTAAACGAGAACTATCAGCACCCTGGCATTCCTGAAAGTGCCGAAGAAGGCATCATCAGGGGCATCTATCGCCTGAAGGCTGCCGACACTTCCAAGTCCGGTCATACCGTCAAGTTGATGGGCAGTGGTGCCATCCTTAACGAGGTCATTGCCGGTGCGGACCTGCTCGAAAAGGACTTCGGCATAAGTGCCGACATCTACTCGGTGACAAGCTTTACCGAAGTTGCGCGTGAAGCGGACTCGGTCTCACGCTGGAACTTGCTGCATCCGGAAGAGCCATCTCGCGTTCCTTATATTACGCAGCTCCTGCGTGATGGTTGTGATGGACCGGTTATCTCCTCCACGGATTACATGAAGCTGCTGTCCGAACAGGTTCGTCCTTACGTCGAAGATAAGTACCACGTCCTTGGGACGGATGGCTTCGGGCGCTCCGACTATCGCCGCAAGCTCAGGCATCATTTCGAGGTGGATCGTCATTTCGTTGCCGTCGCTGCTCTCAAGGCGCTCGCCGAAGAGAACAAGATACCGTCCAAGACGGTCAGCGAGGCCATCTCAAAATACAACATCAATCCTGATAAGCCCGACCCTGCGCGAGCCTGATCAAAGCTTGTCTGCACACCCATACGAATGAACAATCTAAGATAGTCGAGACGTCTCTCATGGCAGCAATTGAAATCAAGGTTCCTGATATCGGGGACTTCAATGATGTACCGGTGATCGAAATTCTTGTGAGTCCCGGTGATAATGTTCAGCCAGAGGATCCGCTTCTCACACTTGAGAGCGACAAGGCGACGATGGAAGTGCCGGCACCGCAAGCAGGCCAGGTTGTCGAGATCCTTGTAGCTGTCGGCGATACTGTGAGTGAAGGCAGTGTGATCCTGAAGCTGGAAGCTGACAGTGCTTCGGCCGATGCCGAAGATGCGCCCGCAGCAGCATCGGCTTCCGCGCCGCCAACAACTCCACCACCTGCATCAGCGGCAGCAGCGTTGTCGCCAGATGATGCGCCCGCACCAAAGTCCAGCCTTCCGCCGCCGGTTGATTTTGGCAATGTCCACGCCAGCCCGTCGGTACGCATGATCGCGCGCGAGCTTGACATTGATTTGACCAAGCTGACCGGGTCGGGTGCAAACGGGCGGATAACCAAAGAAGACGTCAAACGTGCGCTGGGTACCGGCGGCGGTGGTGCTCCAGCTTCTGGAGGGGCGGGCATACCGCCAATTCCAGCTCAAGACTTCTCGAAGTTTGGTCCGATCGAAGAGAAGCCGCTTTCACGGTTGAAGAAGCTCTCCGGGCCACATCTGCATCGTGCTTGGTTGAATGTCCCGCATGTTACTCATTCTGATGAGGCTGATATCACTGAGCTCGATGATTACCGGCGCTCGCTCGATACCAAAGCGAAGGCGGAAGGTTATCGTGTGACGATGTTATCCTTCCTGCTTAAGGCGTCGGTAGCATGTCTAAAAGAGTTCCCTGTCTTCAACTCATCATTGAGTCCGAATGGAGATAGCCTGATCCTCAAGCAGTACTACAACATTGGTGTTGCAGTAGATACGCCGGATGGCCTTGTTGTACCGGCGATCAAAGATGTCGAACGCAAAGGGATCATTGAACTCTCAAAGGAGCTTGGTGAAGTTTCTGCGCGTATGCGCGATGGTAAGATTACGCCGGCAGATATCCAGGGCAGTACCTTCTCGATTTCAAGCCTTGGCGGGATTGGTGGCACGCATTTCACACCAATTGTGAATGCACCTGAAGTCGCAATTCTGGGTGTCGTTCGGTCATCAATGAAGCCAGTTTGGGATGGTGAGGAATTCAAGCCACGCATGATGCTTCCCGTTTGTGTGTCCTACGATCACCGCGTGATCGATGGTGCACTTGCCGCGCGTTTTACGAGGCGTATGTGCGAGTTCCTGGGTGATGTTCGCCAGCTTGTTCTCTAACCAACCGATTCCTGGAGATCGCACGATATGGCAGCTATAGAAGTTAAAGTTCCGGACATCGGTGATTTTGCAGATGTCCCAGTCATTGAAATACATGTCGAGCCCGGCACGGTGGTGCAGCCGGAAGACTCTTTGATTACGCTGGAGAGTGACAAGGCAACCCTTGATGTACCTTCGCCTGCGGCGGGTAAGGTCATTGAGTTGAAGGTGGCTCTTGGTGATCGGCTCAGCGAGGGAAGCTCGATACTGATGCTGGAAGCTGATGGCGCTGAAGGCACGGAGGCAGCCCCAGCTGTTGCAGCGTCCGATGCTTCTGCAACAGAAGCGCCGGCTCCGGTCGCAGCGTCTCACAGCGGCGGTGCAGATCTCGAATGCGAAGTGCTCGTGTTGGGCGCTGGACCTGGCGGGTACTCGGCAGCGTTTCGCTCGGCAGACCTTGGAATGAAGACTATTCTTGTTGAGCGTTGGTCTACCCTCGGTGGTGTATGCCTCAACGTCGGTTGTATTCCGTCGAAGGCCCTGCTGCATACGGCAGCCGTGATGGATCAAGTCAAGGCAATGGCGGCGCACGGCATCTCTTATGCTGCGCCGGAGATCAATCTGGATGCGCTGCGTGGTCATAAAGACAAGGTGGTCGGTAAGTTGACTGGCGGGCTTGCCGGTATGGCCAAGGCGCGCAAAGTTGATGTGGTTACGGGAACAGGGAGTTTCCTCGATCCTCACCATATCGAGGTCGTACTCAGCGATGGGTCCGGCACGAAGACTGTCAAATTTCAGAAAGCGATCATTGCGGCTGGTTCTGAAGCAGTGAAGTTGCCGTTCGTTCCGGAGGACCCACGAATTGTGGACTCTAACGGGGCGCTTGAGCTGAGGAAAATTCCTAAGCGGATGCTGGTGATTGGTGGTGGCATCATCGGCTTAGAGATGGCGAATGTGTACTCTACTCTAGGCGCGCGCATTGACGTCGTCGAGATGCTTGAAGGTTTAATGCCTGGCGCGGACCGGGATCTTGTCAAAGTCTGGGAAAAGGTCAACGCGCATCGATTTGATAACATCATGCTCAACACTAAGACAGTTTCTGTCGATGCTAAAGACGATGGCATTCATGTTGGTTTTGAGGGTGATAAGGCACCAGACGGACTGCAGGTTTACGACATGGTTCTAGTGGCTGTTGGTCGAAGTCCTAACGGCAATCTTATTGCGGCGGATAAGGCGGGTGTGGCTGTCAGCGAGCGCGGCTTTATCGACGTTGATAAGCAGATGCAGACCAATGTCGAGCACATCTACGCGATCGGGGACATCGTTGGTCAGCCGATGCTGGCACACAAGGCGGTGCACGAAGCGCATGTCGCGGCAGAAGCTGCGAACGGTCAAAAGAGCTTCTTTGATGCGCGTCAGATCCCTTCAGTGGCTTATACTGATCCGGAGATTGCCTGGGCTGGTGTAACTGAAACGGAGGCGAAGGCACAGGGTCTCAAGTTCGGTAAAGCGATGTTCCCGTGGGCTGCATCAGGGCGCGCGATTGCAAACGGGCGTGATGAAGGTTTCACTAAACTGCTGTTCGATGAGGATACCCATCGCTGTATTGGCGGAGGCATTGTCGGAACGCACGCTGGCGACTTGATCGGTGAAGTGTGCTTGGCAATCGAAATGGGCGCTGATGCAACTGATATCGGGAAGACTATTCACCCTCACCCCACACTTGGCGAGTCTGTCGGCATGGCAGCTGAAGTGTTTGAGGGTGTGTGCACTGATCTGCCACCGCAACGCAAACGCAAATAGACTGGTCACCATGATTGCCTGATCTAGGTGAGCGCCAAAGCTTCGTGTCTGGCGCTCGGTGATCTGGGGTGTTGCTTGGTTCGTTCCATNCNGATGGAACGGTCTAACTCTGCGAACCAAGACAGCGTCACTATTCCGACCCCTGCNNTTTTTTGGGGATGGGGCGGTGTGATCCCATTTGCCAGTATCTGCCTTATATTGGGCTTTGCTGAACCGTNTCTTGCGGCATTCTCGCAAAAGGNGCTTGTGCCTTATGGTGCCATCATTCTGACCTTTATGGGAGGTGTGCACTGGGGATTGCAGATGGTTCGAGAGNCCCCTGAGAACTTNCTCTATACCACGGGTATCGGTCCGTCGATGTTCGCTGTTCTNGCGATCTTGTTGCCCGTTCAACCTGCGCTGATCATTCTCAGTGTGGGTTTCGTCGGTCTTTTGCTCTTTGACCTTTGGCTGATGCGGGAAGGTCGTGTGCCGCGCTGGTATGGTCGATTGCGGATACAGCTGACGTCGGCCGTACTGATATGCTTGACCATTGCCGGCGTTATGATGCCNGGCAGTGTCGCCAGTTAACGGCGGGACGTTGGAGAGTTCTGATGCTCAACTCATTTGCAGAACCAGTTGATGCGCTTGTCGTTGGNGCGGGTGGTGGCATCGGTGGCGCATTNGTTGACCATCTATTGGCAGATGAANGTGTGAGGTCAGTGCGTGCTTGGTCGCGCAGCGGTTTGGAAAAGTCNCACGCCAAACTNCAAACAAGATGCTTGGATGTCGGGAATGAGAGCGAGCTGCNGGAGGCCTCGNGTGAGGTCGANCGCCTNACGTTGGTTATTATTGCGACTGGTGTGCTGCACGGGGCCGGCGGCATGGTTCCTGAGAAATCGTGGAAGTCGATCGATCCCNCCGTGATGGCTGAGAGCTTTCGCGTGAACGCAATACTCCCCACGATGATTTTAAAATACCTCATTCCTCGGGTGCCGCGGAAAGAGCGTGCTATCTTGTGCGCACTGTCAGCGCGGGTTGGTAGCATCTCTGATAATAGATTGGGTGGTTGGCACAGTTATAGGGCAAGTAAGGCTGCTCTCAATCAGATCATTCAGTCATTCAGTATTGAATTGAAACGTACGCATCCTGAGGCGGCGTGTCTTGGTTTGCATCCTGGGACCGTTGATACTGANTTGTCTGCNCCGTTTCAGAAGTCATTGGCTGNCAANCATCAATTGTTCAGTCCCANCCAATCTGCTGAGCATCTGTTGAATGTGATCGATGNNGCTACACCTGCAAATAGCGGNTGCCTGATTGCCTGGGATGGNAAAAAGATCGATCCATAAAATTTCGATNGNTTCAATCAGCGCGGCATTAATTTCTGAATGGTGGGGCGTATCACAAGAAACCCGGAATAAAAGACATCGGCCAGATGGCGNACACCGGGTAACGCCGTAAAACTACCAAGCCAAGACAGACTAGGTNTGGCGATCCANAGCTTCGCAAATGCAGCGGATCCACTCTTGAGCTGACCATCACCAGTTCTNACATGGAANCGTTTTTGTGCCAGCTCAGGCGTCAANCCGGGGCCAAGCTNGTTCTGCATCCGCATTGGCTACATCAACCCAGGTTATGTCTTTGGCGCCNTTCATCTTTCTATAGANATTGATTTCTCGACGACACAATGGACAGGCGCCATCGTAGTACACCGTCAAACTGTCGGTAGAGGAGGTTAGCTTGNCGTCTGATGTCATNACTGGCTCTCAGTTTCACNGGGGTGGGTGCCCTCGGACGCTGTCACCAGTCTTTGCTTTTGAGGTTTGAGCTGAGACCANTGCGTCGCGATCCATGGCTGCCGCAAGCCAGGGCGTGTGCCCAANCGGGCTGGNACTTTGCGTTGAGTTAGGACGGTTGACCAGAGCCGCATCATGCGTTTCGCGCGACCGATANGCGTTGCGCGACGTGCAAAGTCTGAGCCGTTACCGTCAAGCCCNAGGCGGACCAGGATGCGTTGTAGGCTTCGTCGATGCAGCCCGAGCTCGCGTGCNGTGGTGGCGACACGGCGGTCGTTTTTTTCAAAGAACTCGACGATATGCGCTTCNTTTGCATCTTCCGGAGATGGAAGAGTNTCAGGTAGCGGAGTTCGAGGATTCGCGCAGCGTCTCAATGCGTGGTCGAGTTCATCAGCATCAGCCGGCTTTGTTACATAGTCAGACGCGCCATGGCGTGCAGCCCACGCTGCCGATCGCACTGTGCCATAGGATGTCAGAACGACAATTCGGCAAGTTTCGTGCGCCTCTCTTATTCGCGGAATGAGCGAAACGCCGTTCTCACCATTGAGGTTGAGGTCGAGTAATACAAAGTCTGGGTGAAACTCGTTCACCACATCAAACGCATCGGTCATGGTGCGCGCAACTTTCACGTCGTAACCGCGTTTCGCCATCGCACGTGCGAGGACGCGGGCAAAAGGAACGTCATCATCAACGATAAGTAGCTTGTGCATAGCGCTAACTCCTGACTTTTTAACGTGGGAGATTGCGTTGCAGTTCTTTGACCGAACGTCGCAGGCTTAACGAAATCTTGAGTGCCTCAAACTGTCCGTGCTTCGCGTGGTACCCTAACCCAGCACAAGGTTAGNCGGTGCTCATTGATGAGNATCACACAAGCATTNAAGNAAGGCTCTGGCAATCCGGCTTGGCTTAGGGTGATGCTTGACGATTGCCNAGAACTCGATCTCGTATCGATAGCGGTCTGGCCGGATTTTTCTNACGAGNTTCTGTTCCTCGTANGGATACGCGAAATGGTCAGGCAGAAAACCGACGTAGCGACCCGACTGAATGAGAATGGCAAGGGCCTCCTGGTCATTGACCTGGGCGTTACGATTGAGGCGTTCCTGCTGGCTGACAGACATGTTTGGTGAATGAAACTCAAGGCCGGCGTAACGCGACGTTCTGATTTCCTTTGCTGTTATGGTTTTGTCGTCACGCTCAAACCAAGGATGGGTNGAGCCGCAGTAGAGGTACATATTCTCANCGTAGAGTGGAAAGTAATCCAAGCTGCTTGATTTGCGATGGGTCGGAATGATGCCGACNTGAATTTCATCATTCAGGATACCTCGCTCGGTGGCGTCTGTGCCGAGGATGCGGACTTGAAGGTCAACATCCGGCGCAATGTCATCGAAGGCGCGGAGTGCTGTTGCAACCTGAGCCTTGGGGTTGGTTAAGGTCATATCAAAGAGAGCGATCGANAGGCGACNAACCAGGCGGTNGTTGATTTCGTTGACTTGAACCGTGAAATTGTCGACGGACGCCAGAAGGTTGTTTGCAGCCTCGAATATGCGGGTGCCCTCTTCGGTCAGCGCAAAGCCTCCAGGTCCGCGATCACACAGCTTCACGCCCAGTCTCAATTCTAAATCAGCAAGCTGACGGNTNATGGTTGACCGACCTACGTTCANCACCATCTCCGCAGCGGCAATACCGCCAGACTGGGCAATTGTCTGGAATACGCGCAATAAGCGGAGGTCNGCCNGCTGGATGTTGCGTGTTTGCTTCAAGATCCCTGCTAAAGGTTTCATGTTTATGCGATCATGATTGCAACTTATCTACTTGCTGCAACTTTGTCATCGTGTAACTNTCGGAGGTAGGGTCGCCNGAATNNGATGGCGATTTCCGCGCGCCGAANTAATTTATAGAACCACCACAGAGACTGACGTCGGATTGCTAGACATGAACGCTCGGAAATGGGTGTTTTGCGGCCAGCATCGACACAAACTCAATCGATGCGATCCTATCAAAGGGGAGAACCAGACCATGTTGCATCAGGGAATTAACGACATCGAGCATGTCATTGAGGCCGATCGCGCCAATGTCTGGCACCATCTTACGCAACATAAGAAGTTCGAAACTGCAGACCCGCTCATTATTGTTGAGGGCAAGGGTATGCGCGTGTGGAATGCCGTTGGACGCGAACACATCGATGCGGTTTCGGGCGGGGTCTGGACGGTCAACGTCGGTTACGGCCGTGAGTCCATTGCGAACGCGGTGCGCGATCAGCTCGTTAAGCTCAACTACTTCGCGAATGCAGCCGGCAACGTGCCTGGCGCCTTGTTCGCTGAACGCCTGATCGAAAAGATGCCAGGCATGAGCCGTGTGTACTACTCAAACTCTGGCTCTGAGGCGAATGAGAAGGCTTACAAGATTGTTCGCCAGATCGCGCACAACAAGTATGGCGGTAAAAAGCATAAGATCCTTTACCGGAGCCGCGACTATCATGGCACCACAATTACTGCCCTCTCTTCATGCGGTCAGGAACAGCGCAAGGATCAATACGGCCCATTCACTCCCGGCTTTGTCGAAGTTCCGCATTGCCTTGAGTATCGTTCTCAGTGGGGCGAAGTCGAAGACTATGGCATCAAGGCTGCCAATGCGATCGAAGAAGTTATCCTGCGTGAGGGTGCGGNCACAGTAGGCGGCCTTATTCTTGAGCCGATTACTGCTGGCGGCGGTGTGATTGTTCCACCANAAGGATACTGGGAGCGCGTCCAGGAAATCTGCCGGAAGCACGATGTTCTCTTAATCATCGATGAAGTTGTCTGCGGCATGGGCCGTACAGGNACGTGGTTCGGCTACCAGCATTACGGCATCGAACCTGATATTGTGACAATGGCCAAAGGTGTTGCCTCGGGTTACGCAGCAATTTCCTGCACTGTTACAACCGAAGCTGTGTTTGATGAGTTCAAGTCAAACCCTGACGACCCAATGAGCTACTTCCGCGATATTTCAACATTCGGTGGATGTGCAGGTGGTCCTGCGGCGGCGCTTGAAAACATGCGAATTCTTGAAGATGAAAATCTTCTCGAGAACTGTACGGAAATGGGTAACTACACCGTCGAGAAGCTCGAAGAGCTGAAAGCCAAGCACGANATTATCGGCGATGTTCGCGGTAAAGGACTGTTCTGCGGCGCCGAGCTGGTGGCAGACCGCGAAAGCAAGGAGCCGGTCGATGAAAGCATTACGCAGGCTGTTGTCGCAGACTGCATGACAAACTCTGCTGTAGTGATTGGCGCGACCAATCGCTCTTTGGCCGGTTANAACAATACGCTTTGCCTCAGCCCAGCTCTGATCTGCAACAAGTCTGACATTGATGAGATCGTTGCTGCAATCGACGGCGCTTTAACCAGGGTGGTCGCTAACNGGTAAGTTTGCCAAGGCANAGCAACTTGTTTCATGGTCGGGGCGCATNCCCGACCATTTTTTTTGACGTGNAACGTCNCTATGCTGACTGTCGCGGTAGCTAGGGACTGTCTCCGGCATTTGAGTCGGCTTGCTGTTAACCCTGCCTTCATAGGAATTTCGCTCACGACGCAATTCGGAAGGGTGAAGGGATAGCTGCAACAAGCGTTCAGACAATTGTCGACTGCGCTATGGGTGCAATTTGTAACAGAAGCTCATCTATAGCACGGTATATGCGAAAAAATTTGATCCTCGCGCATTCGCTTTATGCGCAATGTGCATTTCAGCAACTTGTTTTGCAGGCTAGGTAGCCGCGCTTGAATTGCTTCGTTTGGGGCATAACGGCGACGACGTTCAATGCCGTACATTGTTACCATCAAGAGCTTATCCGAAAGCCTGCGTGCAACCAGTAGTGTGCAGCTGGTGTCTTAGAGTTCTGATGAGGCGACCGACATCAAGTTTCGTTGCAACTTACTTGAGGAGCTGTGCGCGCAATTGTCTGAGCGCTCGGCTCTGTTCGGCTCTGATGTAGTTTTCCCTGCTAACTCATGGCGCCGGCGAGGCATTGGCGGGGCGTAAGTCGCTCGCCGTCACGTTCAATCATG
>NZGY01000132.1 GCA_002689605.1 Filomicrobium sp. | reverse complement strand
CGGCTTGTGTCTTTTCTTCGGCATTTTCAGTCCTCCTCAGGGATAAAACCCATACTTCGAGTCGGACCACTTCACAGGGGGAGGACCACTGGGGTTACTGCATTCCGCGACGTACACCTCAATTCACGAGAAGAAGCCCTAAATTGGCTAAAGCAGGCGGCCCCAGATACTATGGGCAAAACACTATCTGCTGAACAACAAAAAGAGCGGCGCATGAACTAACACCAATCAGGCTCACGTGAGCAGCTGCAAATGGACTAGATATTTGATTTAATATGGTGGACCAGATCATACAAACATCGAACCGGCTGTTTGAGGAATTGAGGGCCTGGACGGCAGTCATCGAAGCAGAGTACGCCATTTGACCTTGCCTGAGTTCCGCTCTTGGCAGCACTGCTGCCGCGTTCTCCAGCGTCCGAGCATTTCAGTTCGTAATCCGTTGCCGAAATTTAGTCTCGCCTAACTTTCTCGGAGCTCGTGTCCGCTGCTGGTAGAAGCTAACATTGTAGACTCGGCACGGTTCTAATTCGACCCGCAAACTGGCAAACTCGCCACACGGTGAGAACGAACAAACATATATGGTCCGGCCGCGTGTCGCAAGCAACATAGTTGAGTTGGTCGAACGTTAGACGCTGCATCAATGTATCAAACCACTGGAGTGGAGCCTCATCTCGCTCCGGGCCATAATGGATATCCGCGCGCATCCACGACTTACTAACAGACAGACTTCAATGAGCCATCATTGATCAAAGCCTCATGGGTGCGCCGGGCAGACCGTTCGTCCATCTCATCTTGTCATCTTGCAGACCTCGGCGGGGAACTGTTGATCCTGATTGATATCTCTATTCTTGCACTCCTCTAATCCCTGGTTAGCTGAAGCGATCCCCGCGGAGCCGCCTTCGCTCATTCAATCGAACAGGTGAGCGATTGTGGCAGAGCGGGGTGGCGGCCATCCCTGTGGTGGACCTGAGCATCATGACCTCACGCAGCCTCTGCACTGGCGACTGGGTAGTAATCGTGGCCGCTCACGAGGACCGCCCAGGCGATGTGGGACAGTTTGTTGGCTAATGCCGTTGCGAGAAGATTATGATGCGGCATGCGTTTCGACGCGCGCTCAATCCAGGGCAGCAACGCGCGTTGTGCAGCTGCGGGCTTACGTATCAAGACAACATGAGCCGCCTGCACGAACAATGTGCGCAGATATTTGTTACCCCGTTTCGAGAGCCGACCGAGCTTTGTGTGTTTGCCTGTCGACGTTTGTCTCGGCACAAGACCGAGCCAGGCCGCAAAGTCACGCCCCTGCTTGAAGGCACCGCCATTGCCGATCGCTGCCACGATCGCGCTAGAGATGATCAGCCCGACGCCCGGGATTGTCATCAGGCGCTGACAGGCATCGTCCTGCTCGGCCAGCAACTCGATTTCCTTTGAGATCGCTTCTATGCGCTTATCGAGATGACGCCAATCCAATGCCAGATCTCCGATGATGCACATAATGCTCGGCGAGAGCGTTTCTGGCGGACGAACGAAGATTTGCGTTAGCGCCTTCCGCAACGGAGATGGACCACGCTGAATGGCAATGCCGCGTTCCAGCAATGCACGAGCGCACTGACCGGGCTCTGGATGACGCATTTCTTTGCGTTCCCAGCAGAACTTCAAGGTTATCTACTTTATAGCGTGAGGATTATTCTGAGCCTCGCGATGTTTAGCCTGATTGCCTGGGCCATCATTGCAATACGGGCGCAGGATATGCAGGCGCACGGCGCTTCAATGATCCGGGCCTACGCCATCGGTCAAGGTGCTTCCACGCAGGCCTTTCTTGGCCTTGGTTGGATGTTTGTCGTTGGCACTGAACCCCTGGGCTGGCTGCGAGACTGCCTCATGGTCACGGCATGGGGTCTCAATCTGATCGTTGCAGAGCTCATAATAATCAAGCTGTTCGCGCCGCGTAGGCTTCCAGCTTGATGACGGGCTTTCTCCTGATGGCATCGCCGCAGCCAAGCACAATTACCGAGTGAACCAGATGACATCTGCATCTCTTAGTCATGACCTCGCCGGCACCTATGACCGGCTCGCAGCAAACTATGACAAGCTTCACCAACGCTGGCTCCGGCATGCCGGAGGCGAGGCGCAGGCTGCACTTGAGGCGATCGTTAGAGCTCTCGTGGCCACTGACACGAACTTGCTCGATGCCGGCTGCGGCACTGGCGCGTTCGCGCGTTCTTTGATTGCGGAGGGTATGTCGCCGGCGCACATTACCCTTCTTGATCCCTCTCAGGCGATGCTGGAGCGCTGCATTGACACGAATGCCCGCCAAGTCAACGGGCGGCTCGAAACGCTGCCATTTGAGTCTCAAACGTTTGATGTTGTGACCTGCGCATGGGCTCTTGAAACTGCCCAAGATCAAGAATTGGCGCTGCGCGAGCTTTGTCGAGTCGTCCGACGCAGAGGCGTATTTTGTCTCGTGTTTTGCGCTGAGAAGCCAACGCGAGACTTAGCAGAGTGGCTGTCGCGACTCGCCGTGACTTTGCGCGGCACCGGTCAGTTCCTATCGTGTGAGCTTGTGATCAATATCCTCCGAAGGTCCGGCGAGTTCGAGGTGCGCGCGGTTCCGACTAATGGACCCGCCGCGGCTTTATTGGCGAGACGATTGTTCTAGATTAGATGTCGGATTGGGTCTTGATGCTCCAACTTCATCCGCTTCGTGGACCTTGCGTCGATTGCTCGACCCAGTGCTCAGTTCACGGGTGTTCCTATTGCACCGCGTGTATCGCACCGGCCTGACCGACGCGATGATCGAACAGCGGAAGCCGCCCTATCCACAGCCTCTACTTGAATTGAAGTTGGGATCTCTCTTCCGACAGAACCTGTCACAAGCCTGAAACACACCATCGTTAACGATATTACAGCAAGAATGTAAACGATTACATGGATGGGTTCTGTGGCGTCACGGCGAGCGACAATCGGGCAGGTTGCAGAGGCGGCGGGTTGCTCCACCGCAACCGTCAGTCGTGTCATCAACGGCGGTGCCATGATCAGACCGGAGCTGCGTTCGACGGTCGAGGAGACCATCCGCCGCCTCGGTTATCGACCAAGTGCGGTTGGGCGCAGCCTTAAGACTCGACGGTCCCGCTCGATCGGTTGCATTATTCCTTCGCTGACCAACCCTGTATTCGCCTCGTCCATTTCTGGCGTCGAGATGGTTGCCCGCAAGCACGGTTGGACAGTTTTGCTTTCGGCTACAGACTATCAGCGCGATCGCGAAACAGATGCCATCGAGTCCCTTCTATCACGCGATATCGAAGGTTTGATCCTGACGGTCACCAATCCGGATGACAGCCCAGCACTCGACTTGCTCGACCGTGAAAAAGTTCCCTACGTACTGGTCTACAACGAGCCGCTTGTGAAACCTCGGCCTGCAGTGACGGTCGATAATGCAAGCTCAACACGCCAGCTGACGGAGAAGCTTGTTACATTAGGTCACCGTCGGATTTGCTATGTAGCGGGTCGCTTCTCGTCTTCGGATCGTTCACGTCGGCGATACGAGGGCTATCTCGCAGCTATGGCTGCCGCCGGAGCGGAGGCAATGCCCGTTATTGAGGTTGATTATCTGGCGACAACCGAAGACCATCGCCGCGATCTGGCTGATCGCCTGGTATCGGCTGGCAAACCGACCGCACTGATGTGCTCAAACGACCTACTCGCGATTTCGATCATCGCTGCGCTCCGTCAACTCGGTTATCGCGTACCGAAAGACGTGTCTGTCACGGGCTTCGACGGCATTGCGCTTGGCGGCATGCTCTCACCTGCGCTCACAACAATAGATCAGCAGCCGACCAAACTCGGACTCCAGGCAACGCAATGGCTGCTCTCCGGCTTGGAGCAGGATGCCGACATCGACCGCGAGATCCAGTTCATCGATTTTGAATTCCGCCCCGGGGCAACGCTCGCCTCGGCCCCGGGTCGGAGCCGTAAAGTGAGGCGAGCGTCTTGAGTACCCCTTGCAAATCGCCAAATCTGAAGGAGTATCGCTATGATAAGCGTTCGTCGCTTGATCGCAACTACTGGCATCGCTGCCATGCTTGCCGTCTTTGCCGGCCAGGCATCGGCTGCCGAGGCCATCTGCTACAACTGCCCGCCGCAATGGGCCGACTGGAAATCCCAGCTTGAAGCTGTCCAGAAGAACACCAGCATCAAGATGCCGCATGACAACAAGAACTCAGGCCAGACACTTTCTCAGCTCATCGCCGAGAAGGCCAACCCGGTTGCAGACATCGCCTACTACGGCGTGACCTCCGGCATCAAGGCCAAAGCTGCTGGCGTTACCGAGGGCTACAAACCGCCGGGCTTTGACCAAATTCCTGAAGGTCTGAAAGATCCGGATGGCCATTGGTTCACGACCCACTTCGGCTCACTTGGCCTGTTCGTTAACGTGGATGCCCTGGGCGGTGCGCCGGTTCCAAAGTGCTGGAAGGATCTGTTGAAGTCTGAATACAAGGGCATGGTCGGCTATCTGGACCCATCCAGCGCGTTTGTCGGTTATGCGGGTGCCGTTGCGGTCAACCGCGCACTCGGTGGATCGCTTGACAACTTCAACAAGGCTATCGAGTTTTTCAAGGCACTTAAGAAGAACCAACCGATCGTGCCGAAGCAGACATCCTATGCCCGTGTCGTCTCAGGCGAGATTCCAATCCTGTTCGACTATGACTTCAACGCCTATCGCGGCAAGTACACCGAGAAGGGCAACTTCGAGTTCGTTCTTCCTTGCGAAGGCACCGTCGTTGTCCCTTACGTCCAGAGCCTGGTAAAGGGCGCGCCAAACATGGCCAACGGCAAGAAAGTTCTCGACTTTATTCTGTCGGATGCAGGCCAAACGGTTTGGACCAACGCATTCCTGAAGCCGGCTCGTCCGATCAAGCTTCCTGAAGCTGTTGCCTCCAAGTTCTTACCGGAGAGCGAATACAAGCGCGCAACACCGCTTGACTACGCCAAGATGGAAAGAGTCCAGAAGGGCTTCGCCGATCGTTATCTCAAAGAAGTGCGCTAGTACGCCTGAGATAATCGCGCCGGGGCAGAGCATTGCCCCGGCGTCTAGTTCATAGTCATTCCGGTGAAGCCCCATGAGTAATGCAAGATTTTCATTCTTGCTTATCCTTCCTGCGCTAATCATTTGCGCTGCGTTTCTGATCCTTCCGCTGGCACAGCTCATCTTGGTTAGCCTGGAAAAAGGTAGCATCGCCGATGGAACTTTTGCAGCAACCTATCGGGAAATGCTGACAACGCCGCGGTATCTGTCGAGCCTGCTGGGGACAGTTATTCTGTCCGTTTCCGTCACGCTTGTAACCCTGGCCATCTCAACACTTTGTGGTCTTTTGCTCGCTCGCAACCGATTTGTAGGCCGTGAACTTCTAACTGCGTTGCTAACGTTTCCGCTGGTGTTTCCCGGCGTTGTTGTCGGCTTTATGGTCATTATGCTTGGCGGTCGGCAAGGTTTGTTAGCCTACACCACAATGGCGCTCGACGCGGGCCGGGTGACATTCGCCTACTCGATGACTGGCCTCTTCGTTGGGTATCTTTATTTTTCGATCCCGCGTGTCTTGCTGACCGTCATGGCGGCTATCGAAAAGCTTGATGGAGCATTGGAAGAAGCCGCGCGCTCACTTGGCGCTTCGCCGCTCACGGTGCTGAAGGACATCATCTTGCCAGCGTTGATGCCAGCTTTCCTTGCGTCAGGCGCCGTGTGCTTTGCAACAGCCATGGGCGCGTTCGGCACTGCCTTCACACTTGCCACCGACATAGATGTCCTGCCGATGGTGATCTACACCGAATTCACGCTCAACGCCAATATCGCTATGGCGGCAGCGCTTTCGCTGCTTCTTGGTGTAATAACCTGGATCATGCTGTCTATCGCGCGAGCGGTTGGTGGAACCAGCGTCGCAGCGGCAGCGTAGGGAACCGGAAATGAATCAATCCCGCCTCCTACTCGCATTGCAGATCGTGGCTACAATTGCCACCTGCGCCTTCCTGATTATTCCCGCGATCATGTCGATGGCGGCCGGCGTTACGGTCAACTACTTTCAGGGCATCTGGAAAAGCGGCGTGACAGTGCAGTGGATCGGCCAAGTTTGGGAACTTTATGCCGGGACCATTTTCCTTTCGATCCAGTTGGCAATTTCAACGCTGGTTGTCACGCTCATCATCGGTGTGCCGGCTGCCTACGTGCTCGTCCGCTACCCAAGCCGACTCGGGCGCCTCTTTGAAGAACTCGTCACGCTGCCGATTGCCATTCCGGGGCTGGCGATCGCACTCGCCCTTATCATCACCTACGGCGGAGTTGGAGATTTCCGTCAGCACTGGACGTTTATTCTCGTCGGTCACGTTCTCTATACGCTGCCGTTCATGATGCGCGCGGTTATGGCAGTCTTGGCCTCAATCGATATCGAAACTTTGGAGGAAGGAGCGGCAAGTCTCGGCGCGCCCGCACATCGACGCTTCGTAGATATTGTTCTGCCGAATATCCGCAATGGCATTCTCGCCGGAGCGTTGATGGTGGTGACGCTGTCGATCGGCGAATTTAACCTGACCTGGATGCTTCATACGCCATCAATGAAGACGCTACCGGTTGGGCTTGCCGACAGCTATGCCTCAATGCGCCTTGAGGTGGCGAGTGCCTATACGCTCGTCTTCTTCTTCATGATCATTCCCCTGCTCATCGCGATGCAACTTGCCGCCAACTGGTCCAGTCGGTCACCAGCACACGGCAACTGAGGAAGACAGAAATGGAAATGGACGGAAACGACTTAGCCGGCCAGATCGGCACTTCTATCACTTTACGCGAGTGCGCCAAGACATTTCCGGACGGTACGGTTGCCTTAAAGCCAGTTTCACTTGATGTCGTGGCGGGTGAGACTGTTGTCATTCTCGGTCCGTCAGGCTGTGGCAAGACCACATTGCTGAGGATCATAGCCGGTCTCGAAAACCCGGATGCCGGTGGCAACGTTCGGTTCGGCGACGATGACGTGACGCGTGTCCCAATCGAAAAGCGTAACGTTGGCATGGTCTTTCAATCTTACGCACTGTTTCCCAACATGAGCGTTCGCGACAACGTTGCTTATGGGCTAAAAATCCGCGGCGTCGATCGCCGATCGCGCAAGCAACAGGCATTGAAGGTGCTCGACATGATGCGCATTGGCGAACTGGCCGAACGCCGCATCGACCAACTCTCAGGCGGACAGCGCCAGCGCGTCGCACTGGCCCGAGCGCTCGCTGTACGCCCTCGCGTTCTACTTCTCGATGAGCCGCTGACAGCACTTGACGCTGCGTTGCGCGAGACGCTGCGCACAGAAATAGATCGCCTGTTGCGTAGCCTTGGCATCACATCGATATACGTGACGCACGATCAGCAGGAGGCCATGGTTCTCGGTGACCGCATCATAGTGATGTCCAAGGGCGAGGTTGCGCAGTCCGGCACACCGGAGGATATTTATCTCAGACCTGCAAATCGCTACGTAGGTGAATTCATTGGCGTCATGAACCGGCTAGACGGGGAGCTGTCCAACAGCCGTCTTGAAACAGCGGCCGGCAACATCGATGTCGAGCCAACTTTGGTATCGAAAGCATCGGGTGCATCCTCTGTCTTCTTTCGCCCTGAGGCGGTGAGACTTGCCGCGCCCGAGAACAGTCCGCTGCGTTGCAAGGTCGTCGCGGTCCATTTTCATGGTGGTTCGCGAAGGTACTTTCTCGAAACTGGTGCAGGGCCGGAACTGATCGTCGATGCGGTCAATGCGACCTCAGCCAAGGCGGGCGAAACCGTTGGCGTCACGATTGATCACCAGAGCTTCATCGTGTTTGACTGAGAGGGAATGCGAATGCTGATTGCTCAGCTTAGTGACTCGCACTTAAAGCGGCCCAGCGAAGTGGCATATGGAGGCCATGTGGACACGGCCTTCTTTCTGCGCAAAGCGATTTCGCACCTCAATGCCTTAATGCCCCGGCCGGATCTTGTTCTTTTGACAGGCGATCTTACCGATCACGGCACATTGGATCAGATGGACCATGTATGCTCGCACCTGTCAGCTCTTGAAATCCCGCTGCTGGCTATCCCAGGCAATCACGACGATCGTGCGTTGTTCCACAAGTTCTTTCCCGAATTGGTTACTGAGCAATCCGACGGGGCCTTCTCTTACGTCGTTGATCGCGGACCACTGCGGTTCGTAATGCTCGATAGCTCGGTGCCTGGAAAACCTTTCGGCCTTCTTGAGGATAGCAGTCTAGACCTGCTCCAGTCCGCCCTTGATACAACACCTGTCATTCCCACCGTTGTCGCCGTTCATCATCCACCGGTCGAGGTTGGTATCGAACACATGGATCGACAAAACCTGCTAAACAGTAATCAACTGGCCGAAACCATCTCTTCTGCGCCGCACGTTCTGGCCATCCTGTGCGGCCACATTCACCGCACGATCCACGCAAATTTTGCCGGAACCTCAGTAATCGTCGCGCCGAGTCCAGCGCATTCGGTTTCGCTGAACTTAAACCCTGGCGCGGCGCCTCAGTTCCGCATGGAGCCTCCGGCCGTACTGCTCCATCAATGGCAACACCATCCCGAGCCGTTTGGACGGCTCATAACTCATACGTGCTACATCGCTGATTATGGAGCGGATTATCCCTTCTTCGATGGCAACGGCCAACTGCTAGACTGATGCGTGGATGACGGCTTTGTGGACGAAGCTCCATTGACCGTCATCCGACTGTCAGGCTGCGGGTATCTCAATCAACACATCAACACGATTTGATCAATGTCTGTTGCTGGTCGAAGCGGACAAGTTGAGCATCGCGCGTGAAGTCTGGTGCATGTCTCAAAGTGGCCCAAAGTGAGCATTTAGTAGAGGCTAACTTGTCGCCAAGCCAATTGGCAGCGCTTGCATAGATGAACTCAAATGGCCGCTCGAATCTGGTCTGCTGCTGGGCGAGAAGATGAGCTCCTACCGAAGGACGGCTCAGCAATATAGATAGTTTTAATGCTCTTCCTTTTAGTCATACTGCCCCTAGAGCGCATCTTTATTGCGGCATCGGGCCGTTTGCGGACTGAAACCTCCGCTTCGATATCGGCCAGACTGCTTGCTTTAAGCCATTGGACGCGATCAACGATCACAAACTCCACTTGCTGATATGTCGCTTTTTGACATTGAATTGTCGCTTTGAGAATACTATAGTCCGGTGGAGGGAGAGGGACCAGCGTTATGCGCAAGCAACCTTGCGGACATCTGTGAGGCAATTGAGCTAATCCATCTCCGTCATTCTGAAGTGCCTACATGCATTTGTGGGACGCCTGCCCAAACGATCCGGGCAACCGCTGTCATTGAGATTCTGCGATCTCATTCTGCCCAGATAACTTGTTGCAAAACGACAAGGCTGAATTTCGCGCGAGACAGTGGTCAATCAACATGTTCAATGGAATAGGCAAATGACACAGACGAGTCTCGGTGCTCTCAACGCGGAACTAGAACTCGCTGAACAAGACTACGGCAACAATCCACTCGAAGACCGACAGACTGATTTGTACCGTGGAGAGTACATCATGTCGTTCGTCGAAAAATGGGATGAACTGATTGACTGGCGAGCACGAGCCGAAAGCGAAGGACAGTTTTTCATCGATATTTTGCGCGCGCGAGGGAAAGAGACTGTTCTCGATGTTGCCTGCGGTACTGGATTCCACTCCGTACGCCTGACGGAGGCAGGCTTTAATGTAACCTCGGCAGACGGTTCCGCAGCGATGATTTCAAAAGCTTTTGAGAACGCGCAGTCTCGCGGACTCATCTTAAAGACGGTTCAGGCTGACTGGCGCTGGCTCAATCGCGACATTCAAGGCAAGTACGATGCCATTATTTGTTTAGGTAATTCGTTTACGCACTTGCACGATGAGCAAGACCGCCGGCGCGCACTGGCCGAGTTCTACGCTGCCCTGAAACATGATGGCATTTTAATTCTCGATCAACGCAATTACGACACAATGCTGGATTGCGGCTTTAGCTCGAAGCACAAGTATTACTATTGCGGCGACAAAGTATCTGCCGAGCCGGAACACATCGACGAAGGTCTCGTACGCTTCAAATACACTTTCCCAGATGGGACAGACTACACGCTCAACCTGTCACCGATCCGCAAAAACTACGTTCGTCGTCTTATCAGAGAGGCAGGTTTCCAGCGCTGCCGAACATACGGCGACTTCCAAGAGACATATTCTGAAGACGACCCCGACTTCTTTATTCATATCGCTGAAAAGTCGACGTTACATGTCGTCCGTTGGGGAGGTGATGCGCGCACTCCAGATAAGAGCGACATACGAGACGTTACTGAGGACTATTACGACAGCGATGATGCAGACGCGTTCTACAGCATGATTTGGGGTGGCGAAGATCTCCACATCGGCATTTATGACGAGACCAGTGACATTCGCGCGGCCAGCGATGCGACCGTTGACCTCATGGCCGCTGCCCTTCCACAGTTGGGCAATCAGGCAAGGCTCCTGGACATCGGCTCCGGGTACGGCGGCGCAATGCGGCGCGTGGTAAAGCAATTTGGGAGCCAAGCGACCTGTCTCAACCTTTCGGAGGTCCAAAACGACACCAACCGGCACAGGATTAGGCACAACGGGCTTAGTGATCAGATACGCGTCGTGCACGGTGTCTTCGAGAATATCCCCGAGCCCGACGGGCAATTCGACGTCGTGTGGAGTCAGGACGCAATACTTCATTCTGACAAGCGTGAACAGGTACTTGCTGAAGTGTGGCGCGTACTAAAGCCTGGCGGGCACTTTGTATTCACGGATCCTTGCCAAGCTGATGATGTGCCGGAAGGCGTACTGCAGCCCGTCTACGATAGATTGCAGCTCAATAGTCTTGGCTCATACCGCTTCTATCGTGAGGCTGCCGTTGCTCTCGGTTTTGAAGTTGTTCGACAAGACAACATGACGAACCATCTACGAACCCATTACGATCGCGTTCGCCAGGAACTCGTTACCAACTATGACAAACTGCGGGACCGGGGCGCATCTGTTGAGTACCTCGACAAGATGACGGTTGGACTTAAGAATTGGGTTAGAGCTTCTGACGCTGGTCATTTGCGATGGGGTATTCAGCTATTGCGCAAACCAGTCATGCAAGTGACAAACTAAGACGGCAATCTTGCTGAATTCCTTCAGTGGTGAAATACGGTCTGAACACCGAAACGCTGTTGACCAGGATATACGAATGACTGAGGCGAGTGGGTGTACCGGCTCGCCTTTCTCCGACTAGCCGTTCTGACCTGAGGTCAACGGAACATCGCGGTGGGCAAGCTGCCTGCTTCGACAACAAATGAGTTTCGAGGAGTTGCCAATGCGCAATGCACCTATGCAACGCAAATATGATGCTGCCGATCCACTAGCGCTATTCAAGCGTGTGCGCAGCGACAGCCGCGAATTAGCGGTACCGCTGTCAGATGCTGACGCGACCGTCCAATCGATGCCGGATGCAAGCCCTGCAAAGTGGCACCTCGCGCATACGACATGGTTCTTTGAGCGGATGGTTTTGAAAGAACACGTGACCCAGTATACAGAGTTCGATCCCTCATTCGATTTTCTGTTCAATTCCTACTATGAGACGATTGGTGATCGCCAACCTCGCCCACGACGAGGCATGATATCGCGTCCCTCACTCGAATGCGTCATGGACTATCGCGAGCATGTCGATGCAGCCATGGACCGTCTGTTGTCTGAGACGTCGTTGCCAGATGTCGTCGAAATAGTTGAACTGGGCTGTCACCACGAGCAGCAACACCAAGAACTTTTGCTCACTGACGTCTTGCATATGTTTGCCCAGAACCCGCTCAAACCATCTTATGAGTCATCTGAGCCTCTTGCCGTTGAGGCGACACCATCCGAAGGGCATCAGTGGCATAACTATGAAGGCGGCATTGTGGAGATAGGCCATAGTGGCCCAGGTTTCGCGTTCGACTGCGAGGGACCACGGCACCGTGTGCTCATCGAGCCTTATGCACTGGCAGGAAAACTGGTCACCAATGGTGATTGGATCAATTTCATCGAGGACGGCGGCTACCGCGAGACACTGCTCTGGCTGTCAGAAGGTTGGGACTGGGTCCGCAAAGAAAATCAATGCATGCCACTCTATTGGAACTATCGTGACGGCGAATACTGGACAATGACACTGCGCGGCGCGCAACCCGTAGATTCCACAGCGCCTGTTTGTCATCTCAGCTATTTCGAAGCAGATGCTTTCGCAGCGTGGGCGGGCTGCCGACTGCCTTCAGAGGCCGAGTGGGAGAATGCAGCTGCCAACGTCGCAAGCGATGGCAACTTTGCGAACAGTGGTCGACTGCGCCCGAGACCTGCCAAAGAGAGCGACAGTAATCCAACACAACTGTACGGGGACACATGGGAGTGGACCCGCAGTGCTTACCAAGCTTACCCCGGCTTTAAGGCAGTGGAAGGCGCTGTTGGCGAGTACAATGGCAAGTTTATGTGCGGCCAGTTCGTTTTGAGAGGAGGATCGTGCGTCACCCCTACTGGGCACATCAGGTCGACCTACCGAAACTTTTTTCCGCCTGATGCGCAGTGGCAATTCTCGGGTCTCAGACTTGCTAAGGATCTTCCGTAATGAGTTTTCCAAGTACTGCACAAATTGCGTTTGCTATGGACGCGCAAACATCAGCTTTTGAAGCCGACGTCCTGAACGGTCTCGCGCAACCAGTCAAGACACTGCCAAGTCGCTGGCTTTATGATGATATTGGATCGGCCCTTTTCGAGCAAATTACGGCTTTGCCGGAATATTATCCAACTCGAACTGAAACCGCTATACTGAAGGAGCACGCGGCCAGCCTCGCCGCATTTTGTGGCCAACAATCAATTATTGTCGAATACGGTGCCGGCGCCATCGTTAAGACCGGTATTCTTCTCGATGCGCTGCAAGAACCATCTCTCTATATCCCAGTCGATATAGCAGGTGACTTTTTGGCCCAATCAATTCAGCAACTGCGGTCCAGCTTTCAGCGCCTTGATATACTGCCGATTGCCGCTGATTTTACGCAGCATTTTCCAATGCCCACAGAATTGCCTGAGGGTCTGCAGCGCGTCGGTGTGTTTCTCGGTTCTACGATCGGCAACCTCAATAAAGATGAGGCCGTCAAGTTTTTGAACATGGCCCGCCAGCATGCGCAGAGCCGCACCGGAGCGTTTCCAGGGAAGGCGTTGATCGGGATTGATCTTGTTAAGAGCATAGACATCCTACTGCCCGCTTATGATGATGCAGCCGGGATTACCGCTGCTTTCAATCTCAACTTGTTGACGCGCATTAACCGCGAGCTCGACGGAACATTCGACCTGTCGGGCTTCCGGCATGAAGCACGCTGGAATGAAACTGAATCCGCGATTGAAATGCATATCGTTTCCGAGACTAATCAGCGGGTCAGTGTTGGACGAAAGGAATTTACTTTTGCAAAGGGTGAAAGCATCCAAACTGAAAGCTCGCGCAAATACACGTTGGAGCAGTTTGCGGATATCGCGCGTCGCGGCGGATGGGAAATTGCTGGCAGCTGGACGGATCGAGATCATCTCTTTGCTGTTGCCGGTTTAGTAGAAGCCAAATAACCTGCGCATCGGGTCTATGTCAGAAAATGGCCCGTTGCCGAAAATATCATTATGAGCCCATCATGCTCGAAGCTGGGGTATAAGCGGAAGTGTTATACTCATCAGCCACTTAGCCGCCTCTGACCCAGCTCGGCCATCGAGCAATCTCTGATCTCGCACTGCAGCAACCTACTGCGGGCCCAAAAGCGGACCTGAACAGGTGCACCATATCCGGACATGACTTTGGGTCGCTCAAAGCAGCTATCGACAGCTTCTCGTATCGATCAATATCGCCAAGCTAAGCATGGCTAGTGTCAGCGCCGACAAAGCCTCGAAAACATTGCAGGTGTGGGATTCAAGGTTGTTGAGCATAGTCCAGAGATTTTCAGGTGAACTTGATTGCCGTGTCCGGTGCGATATTGTCGTGTGGAGATGTTGAGGTAGGAGACGACGGAGATGATCGAAAAGGACAAGTCGACGGTCGAATCCCGTATAGCGACCCTTGATGAGGCGAGGCTTAAGGCTTCAGCCGAGGCCGCCATAGAGCCGGAATTACCCATAATCGACCCACACCACCATCTTTGGGATTTTCCAAAGCATCGTTACTTGCTCAATGAACTACTGGACGACACGGGCAGTGGTCACAACATTGAACAAACAGTTTTTGTCGAATGTGCGGTTTTCTATCGAGCAGACACGTCAAACGCCATGTGCGTTGTTGGTGAAGTCGAATTCGTGAACGGCATGGCTGCAATGGCAGCCAGCGGTCGCTACGGTCCGACAAGAGCGTGTGCTGGGATTGTCGGGATGGCAGATCTCACACGCGGTGGAGAGGTGGGGGACGTGCTTGAAGCCCAAATTAACGCTTGCGGTGGCCGCTTCAAAGGGATCCGCCATTGTGCTGGCTGGGAGGACAAAACCCGCGAAATTCACATCAGCCATAACAACCCACCACCGGGTCTCTATCGCAACCACGCAAAGTTCCGAGAAGGATTCGCTAAACTCGGCGAGTTAGGATTGACATTCGATGCCTGGCTCTATCATACTCAGCTGGGTGATTTGATCGATCTGGCACGCACTTTTCCGGACCAACCGATCGTGCTGGATCACGTCGGAGGTCCAATGCGGGTAGGCTACTATGCCCAACGTGCAGAAGAAGAATTCGAGGTATGGCGTTCAAAGATTGTCGAACTTTCCGGCTGCGAGAACGTGACCATCAAACTCGGCGGGCTTGGCATGAAGCTCAATGGCTTTGGCTTCGATACACGCACCAGAGCGCCATCCTCTGATGAATTGGCAGATGCGTGGCGGCCTTATATTGATACATGCATTACGGCGTTCGGTCCCCAGCGCTGCATGTTCGAAAGCAACTTCCCCGTCGACAAAATTAGCGGCAGCTACGTCAATTACTGGAATGCCTTCAAGAAGCTCGCAGCTGGTGCCTCGAATGAGGAGAAGGCTGATTTGTTCAAAGGCACGGCAGAACGCTTTTATGGGCTCTAAAGAGTTCATTCAACCACATCCATCACGGGCGTGTAGTCGGGTGCTAGAGCCATGAACTTGATTGCGTGCTTTATGCGCCACGTCATGCGCCACGTCGAATCTGCAATGCGCAATTCCACGACGCACACAGCTGCCGATTGATGAGTCGGTTATGATCAAATTCAAAGCACCGTCGACAAAATCAGGCATTCAGATCCTGGATATTGAAGCTTTCTACTCGAACAGTCTCTTGTTCCCGATAATTCTTCGATGCACGTTTGGAAGTGAATTTCGAAGAGGCTGACACGATGCTCACGACGATGCTACCAGATACGATTTTTTTGCCCGATCGCGCGAAGCTCGCAATCAATTGCCTCGTCGGCTGCCTTAACGCCGAAAAGCAACAGTTGCCATTTTGTTTGACTGATCTAACTGGCTCACCACCACGAATGGCACATACACAGTTCGATTATTCAGACCACACTGCGCGTGTGATCGACGGCCTCTTACTGGCCCGCGCCATGACCGGAAGCAATGAGGGCGATAATCAGCTTTCCGAACTTGAAGAACAGTTCTTTTCTGGCTTCGGCGATGATGGGCTGCACTATACGCCGGAGAACCATTGGAGCTTTCGTCATGCCAACATGCACTATCAGCGTTCCGTCATTAACGGACTGCTAGCCTTGGTGTTGGTGCGAGGTTCGGACAAGGCGCGAGAGCATCTGCTCGGGCTAACGAAGGCGCTAATGGATATTTCAATCAAACGCGAAGGATACGCCTACTTTCCGACTGTAGAGTACATGTCAGGCGAGTGGCCGCGCGGTGATTGGGGCATTCTAGGTTTTGGCACTGATCCAGCCAATACCAACGGGCGCTTGTTGTTTGGCCTGACTAAGACTTGGGAGCTTCTGGGGGATCGGAATGCCCGCGACATCGCCGCTGCGTATGCGCGCCACGTTATGTACCATTCGAGCGCCTATCTACCCGATGGTGGATTTGCGACGGGAATGGAGTTTCGGGAGGGCCACTTCCACAGTCGCGCTGTGACGATGCTTGGAGTCATTCGTTACGGTCATAGTGTCGGCGACGCAGATGCTCTGGCCTGGGGCAAGAAGGTCTTCGACAAAGCCAGCACTTATGGCACGAGCTTCGGTTGGTTCCCCGAGCGTCTCGTAGAAAAGCGCGCTCACGGCTGCGAGACGTGCGCGATTGTCGATATGATGGAGGCTGCCATTTGGCTCGCTAAAAGTGGCTGGACGGAGTACTGGGAAATCGCCGAACGATTTTTGCGCAACCATTTATTGGAGTCCCAGTTCGTCTCTCTCGAAGGACTGGAAGTTAGCGACGGCAACAAGACCGATCCAGAGTGGGAGACGACAAAGGATGTGGCCCGGCGTTCGGTTGGAGGATTTGCTGGATGGTCACAACCGAACGATCTCTTCTCAAAAGTCATGCATGAGTGGGATCTCTACACATGCTGCTCAGCCCAGGGCGTACGTGGTCTGTTCAATGCCTGGACGAATGCAGTTACCAGTGACGATGACGGCATCAGCGTCAACCTGCTGATCAATCAGATATCAACTGATGCATTGATCAAGAGCTGGCTTCCGCACGAGGGACGGGTCGAGGTAACCCCAAACCGCGCAGGCAATATCTGCATCCGGGTACCAAGTTGGGTCGATGAGCGTACATTCAAGGCTGAAATTAATGGCAACGCGACCGAGCTTTCGTTTCTCCGTCCGGCCTTTGCTCAATTGATAGATGTTCCGGCCAACGCCTGCGTGACTTTCAAGTTCCCACTGCGAGAAGCAACCACCAGAGAAAACGTTCTGGGCGTCACATATGAGGCAGAATGGAATGGCGACACTGTCATGCGCATGTCACCTGCCGGTCCGCGAGTCCCACTCTATCGCCGCGAGAGATTGAGCAATAAGACCGTACCAATGTTGAAGCGCTCGATGAAGCCGATTGAGTTTGTGCTCTGAAGCTTTACGGTTATTTGAATTGTTGGCTTCGCGTCGTTGATTCGCGGTAGCACGTGTGCTCGACACGACGTCCGCATTTCGATCAAGCGCCGGTGTCCCTGTTGAAAGTATGTTGCGCCTGCGCAGGGCCGCTTATGGCACGTTCCAGAAACACTCAAACTAAGCCAATCAGGTCCGCTTCTGAAGCAAGTTCGACCATAACCGGAATTCACGCAGACAGTAGCCGTGCCGGCAAAAAATAGAGCGCTTTCTAGCAAGACCACGAGGGAAATGGGTCCAGGCAAAGCGCTCTTGGTTTTGGGTTACGAGGGAGAGCATCGGCAGGAACGGTTTTTACCTAGCCGTCAACAATGCGCGAAAGTTGACCCACCTAATAAAGAGCACCTGCTAGGGGCAGGTTGCAACCTGGAGGCATTTATACTGACCTGTTGGGCAGTTCGACTTGCATAGTTTCCAGCCCAAACTCGCACCACCACAACAATCGACATTACTACAAAGACCGCAAGCGTTGGCATATTTGCGCGAGTTCGGGAGCAATGTCTCAACAAGACTGCTACGTTTGAGGCTTGTAGAGTAGCCCTCATTCTTCTTATTGATCCCATCAGCAAATACATGTGAAAAGCTGCTAGCAAACAACAGCAACACCAACACTGAAATCACTCGAAACCCATGTAGCGCTCGCACTTCAACCTCCATGAATGGCAAAGATTTGTTTCAGATGAAGCTGAAGGAACGCGTATTGTAAGTTTGAGAACCTGAAAGCTCATTGAGTTGGATCAAGGGTGAATAAGCAAGCTATTATAGAGAGCCAACTTTAGTTCTTTTCCGGTGTTTTGTTTGGCTATAATCCCAGCTTCACAGCTTTGACCATCGAACCAAGCAACCCGCCGCGACCACAGGCCATTCGTTTGCGAATTCAGCCGAGAAGCTCGATGCACACATGGCATGTGGCGTGAACGCCATCTTGATCAGCATTGTCTTTAGGCCCGTCAGCGGCATGCTGCAAACAAGACCGGCAGATCTACTGCACGCCAATCTCCTTCAGCAATGCTGAGAGAATTCGAAGCTGCAATCTAGCCTCCTTACGCCGTTGTCGGGCTTCCGCAGAATAATGCCCATGCTTCCATCTCGCTTTGCGACTAGCTTCTAGACCTTTGCGTGTCCGGGGTCCTGTGCTCAAACCGCCGTGCAGACGACACCGGCCATTTGCCATCGCAGGGTTTTAACAAGCTCCACCTGTGCGCCTCGCTCTTGCAAGACACCGCTGAGCCGCCCCCGCCCTTTTCAGATTGTTGTAATACGATTTCGTGGGTGCATGGGGTTCATCGTTCATTTTTCACTATCTCCCCCCGTTCGTTTCAGCTGCCCCCCACCGGGACCGACGGCACCAGCAACAACCGCTTGACCGCCAGAGCCAACATTGACGTGCTGAACCGTAACGGTTTGTTGGCCGCCTGACCGTAGTCGATGCAATGTCGTGACGCCCTGCTGGAAAGTTTGCATCAATCGCGCAATTGCATTGGTTGTGCGTGCAGCTTCAGCATTTGCCGCGTGGTGTTGGTCGGGACAGATGACATTCATGCGCTCGATTTGTCGGTTCAATTGTCCAGTTAATCGCATGCTTGACTGGTGAACGACAGCTAATTGGTGCGCGAGCATTTTCTCAAGACTGTTCTCAGCTTCAATCGTGTCCGCTGTATCGACAGCCAATTCCAAGGCACCAGCTTCATGTGCCAAATCAAGGCGATTGCGGCTAGCTGCTGCGCCGACATAGTCGGGCTTTTGGATCGTATCGCGAAAGTCTCCCAGTGGGATACCATCACGGCCGTGTGGCACCAGTTCACTTCCGGCACCCTTTTTGTCGTATCGTTCAGGCAATGGATCGCGGACGCGCCCCTCAAGCTCAGCTGCCTTGTTCAACTCCCATGCTGTGGGTCTTTGGCCATTTGAAAATTCTGCTTCGGCGCGAATGCGAGCAGCGCCCAGCATAAGCTGGCCAACGTAAGAGGGAGGCGTTTTTGTCACCGTGCTTCTCCTTCTTGCTGCGCAAATGGATAGCTGATCTGCGTCATGACTTGAGGCCCCAGCGACTAGCGATGCTGTCGAGAAGTTGCGAAAGCGTTGCTCCACACTGTTCTGATGCCACGCGATGTGCTTCGACTTCAGAAACGCCTGCTAGTTCCTCAGTGATGGCCAACCTCTCGATATAGTCTGTGAGTATGTCGAGCGGGTCAGGAGCGCACGTGCTGTCCCATAAGATCGATGAGTTTGTTTCTCGAGTGGCAGAGACAATTCTGGTGACCGGGTCTGCTACTGCTATTCCTGCTACTTCTGCTATTTGGTTCTGCGGCTTTGCCATGTTTGTAGCAGGAATAGCAGTAGCACCGCCGACTGATGGGCCGTGACGAATTAGGTCAGCGAGCATCATGTTGTATCTCCTAAGAGCGTGGGGTTTAGCAGTATGATTACTTGTTTTTCCAGGACCAGTTTTGCGCGTGATAGGTTCTCTAACAATTGAAGGGCAGCGTTCAGTTTATCGGCCGAACGAAGTAATCCTGGTCCGTGTTGCAGCGCGTAGTTCTTGGGCACACTACTTAGTCCCGTTTGTTGGCAGCGTCTGATAAGCCAATCTTCCAGAAGGCGGGCAGCTTCTAAATCATCGTCCTTGGTGTTTTGAAGAAGCCAGCGGCGCGCTTCATTTAAATGCCAAGCTGCGATACGACATGCACGCGCAATGGTCTCAGCACTGATTTTGCCTCGAAGGCCATGTTCGAAGAGTTCAAACAAACCGGCCAAGCGAGCGGCATTATCGGCGCTCTTGGACGCTACGTCCCTCAAATCGCAGAGTTCTTGACCGGCAGCTAGGCTCTGCTCGATGGTGTCATGATATGAAGTCTAAGAAGCCTTAGCATCCTCATCAAAGCTCGACTGGATCAGCCGCAACAAGCCGTCCTCATCCAGCGGCAAAGGCAGAGCCAAAATTTCTGTGATGCGGGAGTTGAAAGCGTTCAGTTTTGTCCATTCGGCTGGTGGATCGACAAACATCCTGCTTCCTTGCGTTGAGAACGGATGGCAAACGAGGAACCTGGCCAAGAAACCAATACCTCTCGCTAGCTCGCCATTTGTCTTTTGGAAAGCGCGAAGAGTTGTTCCTTGTAGTTGAAGACTGACAGTCAATCTCGCCTGCCCAACCTCAAAGTTGTCGCTAGTCTTTCGTCCTACAGAAAAGCTGCCGCCGTCCCAAAGGATGTTAAGGACTGACAAGTGCCGCATGATGCTTTCAGATTTCATGGCTTGCGCACCCAGCACCAATCCGCCCTCAGCGGATATAACGCCGCCATATGGGAAATCGTGAGCAAGTCGATAAGCTAGGTTCTCAGGTGTTTCATCCGCCAACAGAATTCGGGGGGTGTGTGGCCGTTTTGGCTCCTGCCTGTGTAGTTCTTCTAGCTTTTTCCTGTGCTCCTGACTGTCTCGGCCATTCTTGGCGGCGTGCTGAATTGCTTGCTGCAAGCCCTTTCTTTCGGCTTCCCAAACGTCTTTCTCGCCGCGATATTTCTCCAGCTCAAGTTCCGCCGCGATCAGCTGCTCTTTTTGCCATGCCTCTATGGCCCCGGTGAACAAGCGATCACACGTACTCTTTCGCTCGCCGCTCTCTGCGATGCCAAGAAGAAAGAGACCTGTGGGGCCACTCAAACCTTCCGCGCGTTTTACATCAACTTGAGCTTGGCCAGCCAAAGCCAATGCACCCACCGCGGAAAGTGCAATCAACTCTATGGGTGCTTGAACAAAACCGTGAACCTCTTCGACGGCTGCTCTGATTGTGTTGGGAAGCGCATCTATTGGATAAGGCACCGGCTCGTCCGTGCCATAGAAAGGCTGGGGCTCGTTCCAGTCTGCGTCGATTGCACTTGGCGATGCGTGTCTGTTGGCTGTTGGGTGCTCTGCGGCATTTGAAATTAGCTCTGATGTTGGCAAAGGTGCGTTAGATCGCCTTGCTAAGTCGTTTGGCGACCCTATGCTGTCAGCGCTGGAAGTTATGCCGTGATTATGAATAGCCTACCCCCAGATCAGGGAGGCTGTCGGATGCTGGTGCACGAAGTCCGCTGGAAATCGTCGCAAGAACTGACCGTGCGCCGTCCTCAGCGATGAGGCCATTTGCTGTGCATGAAGCAACCATGTTTTCTACGAGCGGGCTTTCCGACAATAGACCATAATGAACCATTCGGCCAAACCGACAAACGAAACGGAATACAGCGATGTTTCTGCCGCTATTGGGCGGCATGGCTGCGAGTTTGCTCAAATCATCATAATAGGCTCTTCTGAAGTATCTGCGGTACCGGTCCCGACTTTTCTCCGTAAAATCTTCTGGTGTCATAGCAGTGTTCTGGGCTGACGGAGCAATTGGAGGCAAATGCCCGGTCAACTTGCTGATCGTCTCCTGCAGCCGTTGGCTATCTGCGTCGGTGAATGACGGCAAAGAAGCAAAGTTTGGGATGTTAGATGTGGCTACGAACTTGACCATCGTCAAACCTCCAAAGCCTGCGGTTCGACCCAGACGTATGGCTGGCCGGTGGCGGGATGGATGCTGGGCGGAATGACCGTTTGTGTGCCATGCGAGAGGATTTCAACGAGACCCAGCCGCCGCGTTGCAATGCCGTGACCGGAGGTCAGATAAAATGCTGTTAGTCCGCGTTTGCCGCGTTTAGCCACGATGATGGGTGGGAGCGCCTCAAGAATACTCTTGAGCTGGTCTGGTTCGTCGGTGTCAATCTCAATGGCCAGCAATCCGTTCTGGCCAAGTGGCAAGCCAATGTTCAATGACTGCTGTGTATTGAGATAGGGATTGATGTATTCCGACGGTTGCCGTTCTTTGCACCATCGAGGCCAATTTGGCTCAATAGGGCGCTTTCCCACCAGGGCGAGTACATTCCAGTTGGAAGCCCAAATTGGTGCCGCGATTTCGAACGGAGAGGGAGCCATTATTCTCCCCCTCTGCTACGAGGTGAGCAATTTGCTTCTGTCAAACCATCTTCTCGATCGGTGCAACGATAAGTAATGTCGGTTACTTCTGACCGCAGCGCGAAGAGCCAATCATCCACCTCCGCCTCAATCCAGTAGACCCGACCTCCCAATTTAATTGGCGGTGGCAACCTTTTCTCCGCTAGATCATTGTAGATCGTACTACGCGCACGTTTGCCCAGCTTGTTCTGGAGTTCTCTGAGATTGAGATAACGCTAACCGGTTTTTGCTATGTGCAGTTCTGGCGATTTCATATTTGCCATCCATTTTTGTCCTGGATGGACCAAATATGTAACAAGACGCCTCGGAGGTCATGGTTCAGAATATCGGTTTTTCTGAACTATGAGGGTTACCAAATCTGCAGGTCGATATGAGAGATTAGGTGGCAAGCTTGGCTGGCGACTGCTTGCTTTGCTCATATCACCGGTTCGGAAAAGGTGGCACTCCGCCCCAATGCTCCCGACACCAATTCTTAAGCCTCCGCAAATCTGTCCTAACGCTATCCTCGTTAAGATCATCATCCTGGCTCAGATATATCTTGAGTGCTTCGTTCTCGGATGAGCACTCATTTTCAAGCGAGATAACAATGAGCTTGCAGTAAAGCGCCATCCATTTTGTGTGCTTAAGAGAAGTTGTTCTGCGGCCACGCTTCTGGGGTTCACCTCGCAATCGGGCAACAACCCACTCCCGTGCTTCTCGTGTCTCAAGGCGCCCAGTCTGCTCTATCCATTCAGCGAGTAGCTCTACTTCGCCAAACCATCTAGCATTAGTTAAAGCGTCTAACTCTTCGCGGTTCTCCAATCTGTAAGCCATTCCCCTTTGTATCTCCGCGAGAAAACGCAAATTCTCGGGGTAGACAGCGCCGGACTGAAATCTCTGGAGATAACGGGGTGAAGCCTTGCCTTTCTTTTCAAAGTAGTCCGCCTCTTTCTCAAGGAATTCTGCTTCGGCAATAAGTTTGTTCACCTCCGCTTCTCGGACGTCCTCAAGATCAGCTTTCGAAGTCCGACTGTTTCCGGTCATGATTGAGCCACCAATTTCAGAACCTGACCTGATGAGCCGACTACAAAATCTGACCAACGCTCCATTAGGACCCTGCGCTCATCTAGAAAGTCGGTTCGCAAATAAGAACGCTGAACTTTTCCGCCTACGACATGTGCAAGAACCGTCTCAGCAACCTCATGCGGAGCGTGCGCTGCTTCAGAAAGCCATGTCCGAATGCTTGTACGAAAGCCATGTGGCCTAGCCACTAGACCACGGCGCTCCATGAGCCGTGACATGCTCGCATCCGATATCACGCCTTTTCGTACCGAGGGAAAAAGGAGCCCCTCTCGCTCGAAGGGTCTTGCCAGATCGATCACACTGCAAGCCTCACTAGAAAGCGGAACCCTGAAGTCCGATGTCTTATTGCGCCGCCCCTTCATCAGCGCGGCTGGCACCGTCCAGACACCTTCGTGTATGTGGTCTAGATGTAGAAACCGAAGGGGCTTCGAGCGAACTCCTGTCAAAATGAGAAGCCTTAATGCCAGATGCACAATTGTCGGCTCACTAAGGCTGCCATAGAAAGCCGGAACATCAGCCCACGGCATCGCCGCGATGTGTTCTGGCTTGTGACGCGATTTTCCTAATAATGCTTGGGCCTTTGCGATCACCTGCAAATCAACATCAAGCCCCAATGAAGCAGCATGCCGCAAAACAATAGCTAAACGATTGAGGGCTTTCTCTGCAGTGGCGGATTTCTTATGCCAGATGGGTGCAAGGACATCTCGAACATCGCGCTGGTCAATCTCTTCAACAGGTACTTTTCCCAGCTTAGGCAGAACGTGGAGCTCCAATGGCGAGAACCACCGGCCAGCCTGCCCATCTCCCCTAAGCTCGGCCTTTCGTGCCTCAAATGCTTCCTCGCCTACTGTACGCAGCGTATTGTCAGCCCTTTGCAACTCGCGCTCTTCTTTTCGGCGCTCTTTGATCGGATCAGATCCGCTAATAACGGTTCGGCGCCACTTGTCAGCAAGTTCACGGGCCTGTTTCAACGAAATGTTGTTGAGACTGCCCAGCCTCATTTCCCTCCGGCGTCCGTGAATAGTCGGTCGAAATACCCATTGCGCACCGCCATCAGGTCGGACGTGAAGCCAAAGGTTTTCGCCATCGCAGTGTTTACCTGGCATAGGATGACGGACGAAAGTCGCTGAAAGTCGATGCTTGCCTCTCATGCCAATCCACCTTTCTATCCACCAATTGCTACCGAACACAATTGGACAAATAAGGGCAGAGGCAGACAGTATTCACAGTTTTCTCATGGAGTTGCTGCTGTTTACCGGACAGCGTCAGACAGCACCGTACAAGTCTTCAATGCCCGCCGTCCGCACCAATCTCTAATTGAATCCCAACGTGTAATCGACAAGCTCGCGATCGGGTCAACCCGTCGGTCCAGGCTAGAGAGCTACAACTTTGCGCAAGATGTTCAGTCTTTCTCCGGCCAAAAATCCGATAGCGAGTTGACGAATATCATCCCGCCTTGAACTATTCGCTTCAGGCACTAGTTAATCAAAGCACGATATAAACAAATAGGCAGGGAGCCTCCGATGGCTAAGACCATTGAATTCATCTTCGACTTCGCCAGCCCCAACGCATACATGACCTACAAGGCACTTGCAGGCGTGTGTGAGCGGACCGGCGCTACAGTGAACTACAATCCTTGTCTGCTTGGCGGTATCTTCAAACTAACCGGCAATCAAGCTCCGTTCATTTCATTTGCAGAAGTCAGAGGCAAGAACGAATATAACCGTCTTGAAAGTGAGAGGTTTCTAAAGAAGCACCAGCTCAACGCCTTCAAAATGAACCCGAACTTCCCAATGAATACGGTCAGTCTGATGCGTGGCTTAATTGTAGCCGAGGAGATGGATCGCAAGGTCGAGTACATCGACACAGTGCTGACAGCCATGTGGGAGAACGAAGAGAACATGGGGGATGCCGACGTGGCTGCGCGCGCTCTTACAGCCGCGGGTTTTGATGGCGCCGCTATTGTCGAGAAAACTCAAGATCCTGCCATTAAACAAAAGCTGATGGACAACACATCTGCAGCTGTTGAGCGCGGCGTCTTTGGCATTCCAACATTCTTTGTCGGAGACGAAATGTTCTTCGGGAAGGAGCGCATCGGTCAGGTTGAAGAAGAGCTGATGGCCAGCGCATAAGTGTTGAGTCGCCCCTTGGCCGTCTGCCCGCCTGCCGGTCAGACGACCCTGATGGATATTAGTCATCCACAAATTTGAAGCCCATTGCGCGGGCGTGATAGTATAGCCCGCCATCCTGGACGATAAGAAACATCGCCAGCTCATCGCCGTCATTGTGATGCGAGTGGACTGAAACTGGTGGCGTGATCGTTGTCGCCCATGGCGCCCAATCCTTACGCTCACCATCAATCAATGAGTAACAGTGCTCTCCCTGGATGACGAGTGACACGGCAACCGAGTTATGTCGATGAGGGCGCTGCATCGCGCCTCCCGGCAAAGAATTCATGGCGAGAGTTAGTGTTGGCAGGACGTTACGGCTGTCCTGCTGTTTGTCAGATGAAAAGATCAAGGCCGTGCCGGCTGTCTCCTGATCCTGTCCGATGTGGTAGAGTTGCTCAATTTGCCGATCAATTTCGTCAGCCCTGTAATGCACCACACTTGTCGGTGCTGATTCCTGTGCGGGCGGCTGCAGCTTTTCGAATCTTATATGGGGTTCGTTACTGACCACCCACAGCACGGCATCCGAGTCGCTCGCTGTGTGTGTGATTGAACCACCACCTGGTACAACGAATACGTCTCCGGCATTCCATTCGATTTGTTCACTTGCCGCCGATGTCTGACCGGCCCCCTCGATGACATAATGGATTACACCACTAGCTTGTGGCTCATCGACTAAAGTTTCGCCTAATCTGATCCTTGCATAACGCGCGAGTAACAGTGGTGACGTTGCCGGGAACGGACATTCCATTTCACCTGATGCATCACACGCAATAAATCCGGTCGGTGTCGACGCGTTCAATGCTCGCGCCGGTTCGTCAGCGAATACGGCATTCGGAACTGATGGCTACTTAATGTTGAAAGCATTGCCGGAATTGAAGAAACGCGCACGTGCCTCGGCTTCGCTTCCCGAATTTCCTGCATGCTGGGCAGGAAGATCGGCGATGGACTTGGGTTCAGCTAGTGCGGACATAATTTTTCTGCCTGGTTGTAAAGAGTGTCAGTGATCTTAATCGATTTAAGGTCATTATTCGATCGCGGAGGTGATCGTGATCACCGTTATCCGCAACCGACTTGAAGCTCGTAGCATTGCACGGCACGATCGATACTCAATTTTCCGCTCCATCAATTGCGAAGAGTACCAACCGATGACACCTCCAGAACGACTGAGACAACTGCTTTCCAAACCCGACTTTGTAGTCATGCCGGCGATTTGGGATGGCTTGACAGCCAGACTGTCGTATGAAGCTGGTTTTGAGTCAGCTTTTCTCTCTGGTTCGTGTGTGGCAGCCAGCCGCCTCGGAGGGCCGGACCTGGATTTGATTTCATTCGCCGAAATGTTTGACTCTTTCACTATGACCCGCAATGCAGCGCCAGACCTAATCATTCTGGCTGACGGCGATCACGGTCATGGCAATGCGATGAACGTGCAACGTACGGTGCGTGCCTTTGGCCTTGCCGGTGCCGCAGCTGTTCTGATTGAAGATAAGATCACTCCACGGGCTCTCACTGCTGCCGGCAAGCCATGCCTTTCGCGCGATGAGGCCCGTATGAAAGTTCGCGCTGCCGTCGAAGCTGCCAAAGAGAGTGGGATTATGGTGCTCGCGCGGACTGACTGCCGCCCGACGCTTGGTATTGATGAGGCTGTCGCGCGGATTGAGATGTATGTCGAAGAAGGTGCTGACATGCTTTTCCTGGACTCGCCAGCAGACGAAGATGAGATCAAGCGCGCCGTCGCCGCCGGTGATGGCAAACCTTCCTTTGTCGTCATGTCTCCTGGAGGTGTACGCGAGACGCCAACAGCTCAACGCGCAGCTGAACTTGGGCTAAAGATCGGTACTTACCCGACCAATATGCTGTCGCCGTCCATAGCCGGCATCAAGGCTGGACTTGCCGCCCAGAAGGCTGGAAATTCCGACGCGGATACTGCTCTATCGCCAGATGAGCTACGGACGATACTCGGCTACGAAGCCTACGAAGACAAAGCCAAGGCCTTCATGTTGGACTGAATACATAGCAACTGGCTCGAACGGTAGGAACAACATTCAGTCGACAAGGCGATGGAGAATGACATGGGCTTCGATGCGCTTCTGGCCAACAACCCGATCTGCAATATGCTCGGTATCGCATACCCTGTCCTGCAAGCAGGCATGTACACGGTCGCCTACGGAAGATTGGCAGCTGCCGTCTCCAAATCTGGCGGATTAGGTTGTATCGGGTCAGCATATATGAAGCCTGAGGATCTGCTCAAAGAAATCCAACTCGTCAAGAATGAGACCGATAAACCGTTCGGCGTTGACATTCTCTTCGCCGAAGTCCGGAACGAGGACAATCTTACTTCCGCCTACACACAGGAGGTCGAGGAGCATATCGCTGTTACGTTCGAGGAGAACGTTCCCGTCATAGTTTCCGGCCTCGGTGACCCTGGACGCATCGTGCCACGTGCACACGCTGCAGGCATGAAAGTCATGTCGGTCATCGGCACCTCCCGGCATGCCAAAAAGGTTGAGGCATCTGGCGTTGATGCTGTTATAGCCTCTGGGCACGAGGGTGGTGGACATGTTGGTCGGATTGGTACCTTACCACTGATTACCGCCGTAGTTGACGGCGTATCGATCCCAGTCATAGCAGCTGGTGGCATTTCGGATGGCCGTGGCCTCGTAGCGGCCATGGCACTGGGTGCGCAAGGCGTTTGGCTTGGCACACGCTTTATCGCGACCGAGGAAGCACGGGCGCATGCCAACTACAAGTCCAAAATCGTTGAGATCAATGAAGACGGAACGACGGTGACCCGCGCTCACTCTGGCAAGAATGCGCGCATGGCAAGGAATGCGTTCACAGACAGCTGGGTCGGACGAGAGGCCGATATCAAAGCCTACCCTTATCAGCTGCGTGAGGTTGGCGAACCCGCTTCAGTCCGCGGTCGTCTTGAAGGGGATACTGACCATGGCGTAGTGCCGATGGGGCAAGGTTCCGGCACTATCCACGAAGTTAAGCCTGCCGACGATGTTGTTACGGATATTATCTCTGAAGCACGAAGCGTGTTCGATGGATGGCATCAGGACTGATTTCTCGGGAGATCTGAATGACTGACGCAATTGGTTTTATTGGCCTTGGTGCAATGGGTGGCGGCATGGCCGCTAATATCGTCAAGGGTGGGCATTGAGGTCGTGGCCTACGATATTTTGCCGGAAAGGGTAGCTGCCTTAACGGAAATCGGTGCGGAAGCAGCAAACTCTCCAAAAGCTGTTGCCGCTTCCGCCAGCCGTACAATCACGATGGTCGAAACAACGGCTCAGACAGAGGCTGTCATCTTTGGCGCGGAAGGCATTGTTCAAACCGCCAAGTCCGGCCATCAAATCGCAATGATGAGTACCATTGATCCTGTCGCAACCAAACGAATGCATGCCGAGCTCGCGTCCAAAGAAATCACAATGGTGGACGCGCCGGTTAGCGGGGGCACGCTGCGCGCAGCATCCGGGGAACTGTCAATTATTGTCGGCGGTGACGACGATACCGTCGAAGGTTGGCGGCCTTACTTTGAACCGATGGCGTCTAACATTTTTCACGTTGGGCAGATCGGCCAGGGCCTCGCTATGAAGCTGGTCAACAACATGCTCATTCAGGTCAATACTGTTGCAATTGCGGAAGCATTTGCCCTCGGTGCCAAAGCAGGCTTGGATCCTCAAAAAATGTATGACGTAGTCCGTGTCAGCACAGGAGCAAGCTTTGCTCTTGATCATCGTGTACCGCGGTTTCTTTCCGGCGACTTCGAACCAGGAGGTAGCGTTGATATCTCCTACAAAGACCAGGAATTGGGCGTTCCACTTTTGCTCGCCAATGTTTCGCAGCAAGTCTACCAGATGGCGCGCGCCAAAGGGCTTTCAAAGGAATATGGCGCTGCGGTCATCAAGCTTTACGAAGAGATGGTGGGTGTGAAGCTTGGACCACGCTGATGGCCTGTTCGGTAGCATCAATGTGAGGGCGATANTCGCAGTCCGGCTTCAACCATCAGTGGCAACACGCGTTCGCCAAAGAACNCCAGGTCTGGCAGGAAGTCGTAGAAGTTTATCTGCACTCCGTCACATCCGGCATCTGACAGTCGCTGTAATCCTTCGACGACCTGTTCCGGCGAACCGACGACATGCACATTGCCACCAATTACCCAGTGCTCGCGGGTGTTGCCCTTCCATGAGGATTGGTCCCCTCCCGCGAATGTTGCATAAAAATTGTCTGCGGCTACCGCGTCCTGTTGATCAAGAATAGCTTGATGCTGCGCCCAGGCCTCGGCTTCTGTCTCCCGACATATGACATGAGGGTTGATAATCGTCTTGATCTCGCGCCCTTTTGAGCGAGCGAGGTCTTTGATCTTCTTATTGTGTGCTGGAAGGCTTTCGCACGCCTTGTCGAGGTCAGCACCCGCCGGACTCGTAATNAAGATNAGATCTGAATGGTCTGTCGCATACTCCAGCCCCGCCGGTGATGATGCTGCATTGACGAGTATAGGACGACCATTGACCGGCTTGGGTGCAACAAACGCATCCTTCGTTTTCCAGAACTGACCATCGGCTGTCACGCCAGCATCTTCGCTCCACAATCGCTTCATGAGTCTGGTGAACTCATCCGCCATACCGTAGCGCAAATCATGCTCGATCGGCGCCATACCGAACATCTCGAACTCGCTTTGCTTGTAGCCTGTGACAACGTTCAATCCCCATCGACCATGGCTCATACTNTCGATTGTTGCGCCGAGCTTAGCAATGTGCAGCGGGTGCCAGCCGTAAAGGACATGAACCGTCGAGATCAGAATAAGGCGCTTGGTCAAACCGGCAAGCCCAGCGCAAACCATCATGGCGTCGGTTGACTTCTCGCGGAAAGCCATGTCGCCACCGTATCCGCCTTTGCCCATCCATTGCGCAAGCCCGAAGACCAGATCGAATCCAAGCTCTTCTGCCCGGATTGCACATTGCGCATTGTAGTCAAATGTCCATGATGTTTCGCGTGGTGCCAACGACGGGCTCCAAGCCCCTGACTGTAGCGGCAGGAAGAGGCCAAGCATCAGTTTGTTGCGTTGTGCTGCTTCCANCTGTGGTGTTGAGAATTCTGCGTGGCCTAANGTGCCCATATTGTATGCAATTCAGCTGCTGTTTGACTCTTTCTTAGAGTCTGCAANTCAAGCACCGGCTGTCGGTGATGTCCAGCTCGGAGAAAGAATCCGCGCGTTCAGCGTTGCAGGCCGTGCTCAATCGGAATAAATTCGACCTATGACCCACATTCCACCAAAANTCTGCGTCATCANTNACNAACCCGGACCACGTCTGGACACCTGTCTTGAATTTGCCGTCGAAGAGAAACTCGACGCCATAGAAGTCCGACAGGTCGACGGAATCAATCCACTGTCACTAACGCAATCGCAATTGGACAGCGCTGTCAGTCGTATCCGGTNGGCTGGCCTGAGCGTGGCCGGCGTTGCGACGCCGCTGTTCAAATGGCCTGCGCCNGGAAAATCTGTTGAAACCCATGGTGACCAGTTCGGTTTTGATCGAGCAGGTCGTAGTGATGAGCAACTTTTCGAGGATGCTATTCGCACTGCCGATGCGTTCGGCACNCGCAATCTCAGGATCTTTTCGTTTCTNACCTATGACGGTTTCAGCATTGAAGACCNTAGACCAGGTTATGAGACGCTGCTGGGCATGGCTGAGAANCACGATAAGGTTTTGCTAGTGGAGAATNAATTCGTCTGCAATATCGCGCGGATNGATCAGTTNCCAGAGTTGATGGCTGCTTACGACAGCGACCGCCTTCGACCCCTTCCCGATATTGCCAACAGTGCTTGGGTTGGCGAGATTCCAACAACAGGCGTGCTGCAAAATGTAATGTCGCGTGCGGACCATATTCACTTCAAGGACTATTCGAAAGAGCAGAAGGGCTTTGTNNCCCTTGGTNAGGNTGACGTGGATGTTGCTGGTTACATTAGTTCATTGCTCTCCCTAGCCGGTGANCGGCAATTGACGTTTTCGATTGAAACGCATGCCAAGACNGACCAGTTGGAGAATACGCGAAAATCGCTCAGTCATTTGCGCCAATGTCTAGCCGACCTTCAGAGCTGAGCCCCACAAATTAAGGACGAAATTCATGCCACGCATTGAACCCAAGACGCGCGCCGATATTCCAGATCACTTGCAGCCCCTTTGGGACAAGATGCTTGGCTATGGCGATTTTGCAGACCAGGCCGGTGTCATGGCCTATCGCATGCCGATCTTTGAGAAAGGCTGGGGCATGTTGGTTGAGCTCTCTGAAGAAGCTCACACGCCGAAGCGTTATATTGAACTCGCGATTGTGACTGTCTCACTGCTCAACGAGTGCCCGTATTGCGTCTCTCACCATGCACCAAAACTCGCGGTGCAAGGCATCAGTGAGGCAGGGGCCAGTACTTTGCTGGACTATCAAGATCACCCTGAGCTTGATGATGTAGACAAGCTAGTTGTCGAGTACGCGATCGCGGTGACTACGAAATGGAACCGCACGCGTGACGAGATCTTCGGCCGCCTGCGTGAACACTTTACTGATGCTCAGATTGTCGAGATTACTTGGCGCACTGCTTTGTGCGGCGCCTTCAACCGCTTCAATGATATTTTGCAGCTTGAAAGCGGGCACGCAGAGACTGAGGCCGACGCTGCCGAGTAACCCATCAGCGTGAGCGAGCAACTAACTCGCTCCGCAACTTCTTAATCCCGCACGATGAAAACTGATTGCTTGGCGTGCCGCATGACGCGGGCCGCGTTTGGGCCGATCAGATCGTCCTTTAGCTCTGGTCGATGCGACGTCATTACAATGAGATCTCATCCCAGCTTGTCGGCGGCAGTCAGAACTTCCTCNTAGATTGTGCCGTGGGCGACGTGCGTTGCGATCTCTGAGGCATTGCTCGCTGCCTTCGCCAGCACTTCGCTCAGCTTCTCCTGAGCCGAAGCCANCGCCTTATCTTCGAAATCCNGCGGGAAGAAGCTGCCAACGACTGACATGCCCATGGTTGGCACAACAGAGATTGCGTGCAGTTTGGCGCCATAGTCTTTTGCAAGTTGCTCTGCGACNGGTAGCGACCTGCTCCAAGAGCTCTCCTGATCGACATCTATAGGCACAAGGATCGTCTTGAACATTTTTGCCTCCCGGCAGTGTGATGGTTCAGTCCGATATCAGAAAGCCGGCTGCGTCTGCCGACGGCGCTGCAACANAATAACGAGCAGAAACAACAACAATGCTGGAATGTAGAAGACCTCTTTGGGCATCCGCTCGTTCGGGATCTGGACTACTGTGACGACAATCGGCTTGTNGCCGTAGAAGTCGTACGAGCTCATCTGCTTCTCGAACTTGGATGCAGGAAGTGGCTCCTCCAGTTTCGCCAAGCCGTCTTCCATTAGCACCGCAATGCCTGACTTACTCAGACGGTCAGCACCCTTACCCGATGGCCCTAGTGGCACGACCAGTGTTGAGGTATCAATCTTTGCATCATCGTTGATGTTCGGACCGGATACTTTTAANCGCAATTCACTATTGGCCGGTAGCTTTTCTGCGAGCTCCACAATTTTGATACCGGCTCGCTCATCATACTTTGGTGTGACCTGATCAAGCCAGAAACCAGGGCGGAACAATGTGAAGGCGATGAGCAGCAGCGCAACTGTCTTCCACACATAATTGCGTGCGAAGAAGTATCCCTGCGTCGCCGCCGCGAATAANATCATCGCCATCGTCGCGATAATGAAGACGAATACCGCCTTCCCGAGCGTCACATCAATCAACAGCAGCTCTGTATTGANCACGAACAGGAATGGCAGCAGCGCGGTCCGGATATCATACATAAAGCCCTGGACACCCGTCTTTATTGGGTCCCCACNCGATATGGCAGCCGCAGCAAACGCGGCCAACCCCACGGGCGGCGTATCATCCGCAAGAATGCCGAAGTAGAATACGAACAGGTGGGCTGCAACGATTGGGATGATGAGGCCACTCNTGGCCCCAAGCNTGACGATAACCGGCGCCATCAAAGATGANACCACAATGTAGTTCGCTGTTGTGGGTAGGCCCATGCCCAAGACCAAGCTCATAACAGCGACCAGGATCAANAGCAGCATCAAGTTGCCGCCGGAGATTGCTTCAACAAACTCTAGAATAACCTGGTGTGCGCCTGGCAGTGACAATGATCCAACAATGACGCCTGCAGCGGCTGTGGCGATAGCAATCGAAATCATGCTGCGCGCGCCAGCGATCATACCTTCGAAGCAATCACTCGCACCGCGTGAGAATGCTGCGGAAAGTTCCCCGCCACGTCCTCGGAAAAGCGCCTTCAGCGGGTNTTGGGTGAGCGTCACAAAGATCATCGCGAAGCATGCCCATGACGCAGCGAGGGCTGGTGAAAGCTTCTCCGGTGTCGGCAGGATGCACCAAATGAGAATGACGATGGGGAGAACGAAATAGAGACCTGTAATTGCAACATCGGCTGCTCTTGGCAGCGTTGTGAGTGGTGCCTCCGGATCTTCCATTTCCAAGTCGGGGTGGCGAGACGCCAGGATCAGCAAAACAATGTAGGCAACTGCGGACACAGCTATCACCGACATCAAGGTCAAGCCTGGGAAGATGTAGGCAACCCAATCGAGAAAATAGTAAATCGCAGCAAACAAAGCGATTGTCAGCAGTATCCCGGTAAAGACACGCAACAAGCGAATGCCAATGCTCAGGGTTGGTGTCGGCTTTTCAAGTCCCTTGAGGCCCAGCTTCAGAGCTTCTAGATGAACGATGTAGACAAGCGCGATATAGGACACCAGGGCCGGAACCAAGGCGTGCTTCAAGATCTCGGTGTAAGGCGTCCCGGTAAACTCGGCCATGAGGAAGGCTGCCGCCCCCATCACCGGAGGCGTTAACTGTCCGTTGGTCGATGAGGCGACTTCAACCGCACCGGCCTTCTCAGCAGAGAGGCAGGTTTTCTTCATCAGCGGGATTGTAAACGTTCCGGTTGTAACCGTATTGGCGATCGACGAACCGGAGTAAACCCCGCTCAAGGCTGACGCAACAACGGCAGCTTTTGCAGGTCCACCACGTAAGTGGCCAAGCAACGAAAATGCGGGTTTGATAAAGTAGTTTCCTGCCCCCGCTTTCTCGAGGATCGAGCCAAACAGCACGAACAAGAAGATCATTGTTGCGGAGATATCAAGCGGAACACCAAAGACACCTTCGTCCTGAATCCAGTAGTGCCAGAGAGACTTGCCGAGCGACGCACCTTTCCAGCGGATGGTTTCAGGCACTCACTCGCCCGAACCAAAAAATACGTAGGCGACGAAAACAGATGCAACTATGAGAAGCGGCAACCCGAGTGAGCGGTAAACAGCGACGGCGAGAACGGCCAGTCCGAGTGCACCGATGGTGATGTCTACGTTGTTGAATGAGCCTCAGCGGTTCGCGATGTCTTCGTAGTTGACGAGGGCATAAAGGCATACCATCAAACCAAGAGCAGCTAATACCCAATCATAAATCGGAATGGTATTGCGCGGGCTTGAACGCAGCAACGGATACGCCATTGCCGCAAGCATCATGGCGAAGATGAGATGGATGCGTCGGGCGTGATTGAGGAGGTCGAGGAAGAAGATCTGACCTGTCAATTCAGCGAGCGTATAGGGCAATTGCGTTGCAATAAAAAGCTGATAGAGCGACCAAGAAAATGCGATTGCTAGAAAAAGATTGGCCTGCCATCCGACCGGGTTTCGCGCACCCGTTTCAACCTGGGCCACCAATTCGTCCGCAGTTGTCGTACCCGCAGCTGCTTTATCGGTCATGGTGCCCCCTCGACATTCAAATTTTAAAATCGTGAACCGCAACCAGGACGCCTGCGGGAGAATTGCTAAGAGGACGGTCTAGTGATGACCATACTCTCAGCGAAAGATTGGCCTCTCAGCGAAAGATTGGGCTGATTACTTCAACCAACCTTTTTCTTTGTAGTACTTCGCCGCACCAGCGTGCAGAGGAGCTGAGAGGCTGTCCTTAATCATCTCTTCGGCTTTCAGATGCTTGAATGCCGGATGAAGCTTCTTGAAGTTATCGAAGTTTTCGAAGACTCCACTGACAACCGTGTAGACGACCTTTTCAGGAACGTCGGATGATGTCACGAAAGTAGCGCCAACACCGAAGGTCTTGATGTCTTCTTTGTTGTTGTACATGCCGGCAGGAATTGTTGCGACAGGATAGTATGGGTTATCGGCAACTAGCTTGTCGATTGCAGGTGCCTGTGCGTTGACCAACTTGGTTGCACAGCTTGCAATCGATTCCTGCGTCAGAGCAGATGGGTGACCGACCAGCCAGAAGTAAGCGTCGATCTTGCCGTCACAAACAGCTTTGGCTGTTTCTGATGACTTCATCTGAGCAGACAGCTTCAGGTCACCGCGCTTCCAGCCCATCGCCTTCTCGATAACTTCGTAGGTACCGAGTGTACCAGAACCAGGGTTACCGATGTTAACGCGCTTGCCCTTGAAGTCAGTGATGTTGTTGATGCCGGAATCCTGACGCGCAATGATGGTCACCGGCTCAGCATGCACAGAGAACACAGCGCGTAGTTTCTTGAATGCGCCTTTGTCCTTGAACTTCGATGTACCGTTGTAGGCGTGGTACTGCCAGTCAGACTGTGCAACACCGAACTCCAATTCGCCATTACGAATGGCTCTGTTCTGCCTAAATGTTGTGAAACCTTGCTGACTGACGGTTCGTCACTAGCGAGGATACCATGAAGGCTCAGGATTTTCAGGCACTTGTCGAGCGGTTGGGCG
>NZGY01000131.1 GCA_002689605.1 Filomicrobium sp. | reverse complement strand
GCCCTCACGCGTGAGGGCAACAAACAGAAAGACAAGGTGGGTCAGATTCAGAGTGCCGATCTGCCGATAAGTGGGTCAGTTTGAAGGTGCCGTTGACATTCAGTCCGTTTTTCGAAAAGAGTAGGATCTCGAGGAGTTACTTCAGTATTCTCCCCGGTCATTGTAGACGGCCCTTCCTCCGCAGCGACGTTGATGAGACGCACTTCAACGATTGCGTTATCCTGGTTGAGTGGTCTGCCGTTCGCGTCCGACTTGACCGGCAGAATGCCTGTTCTTGGTTGAGGCTCAAGTCGTGCCTCTTTCCGTTTACCAGGTAACTGCGCACGCTCGCGACCGCCCTGCTCGGTGCCGGGCTCCAGCAACGACACTAAACGAATGCCGGGCTGGGAGAATTTGCCTGCGGACTTGTGAAAGCGGCTCAATCTCTGCCAAGCCGATTGGTGGTGCGTGTTGATAGCGGTCTCGACCTCAAGCCGATCCCGCTGCAGTTCAGAGACGGACGGTATAAATTGACTTTCGAGTTGAAGAGGAACCAATGCGGCGACGCTCGGTTGCGGCGTAACAACGGTTGCGAGTGAAAGGAAAGACGCGACGCCAATTGCGCCAGCACACAAGATGCCGAATGTGAAACCCGTAAAACACGCTTTCGGATCCGCTTTTTGATAGGCAGTCAACTGCCTAGTGTTCTGACTCCCAACAGCTATTGGGTATGCGTTCTCACTTTCCCATTCCGCGTGTTCATTTAGCATTTTGGGTGGATGATAGCAGCGCGACTGCTCTGGGCTCATACCTCCTTGCAACATTTGGCGTAGGCGTTGCTGATTTGCTGTTGGCGCACTGACCACTATGCGGTGATCTGAACTTTTGATTAATTCAGCTGCACCACCATGTTTAACTATCTCTTGCCCCATTTACGCAGAACCCTCGCGGCCAGTTTTAAACTCCGCGCACCTCCCCACAAAGTGCTGCCCTCGCTGATGCCCATTGCAAACCCGACTGCAACGACGTGCTTTTCCACAGTGTGTTCTTACCGTGACTGGTGCAACATTATTTACCTTGACATTTGACCTTCGAATAGAAGCCTCTGAATTGAAAGAGCTTTGTCGAATTGTATAATTAACGAGTGGGCGTTTGCTGAACGAAATTACGTTAGTTTGAATTTCTGCAGCTTCGGCTTTCAAAAAAGCTTTGACATTAAGACGAGTGACGGTTGGCTTATTTTTCGCGCTATATGGCGATATTGGACCAGCGAACGAACCGCCGCGTCAGAATTCCACCCACTAGTCCAAGGGCCAATGCTGCTAGGAAAGCTGAAAAAGTTAGAAACTGGCGAAGACTGACGAATAGGCCAATATCGATAACGGCTATAATCAAAGTCGTCGTTCCGAAATACAAACTGTATCCGGCGCTTCCAAAGCGCAATCCAATCCAAAGCCCGACGGCGGCAAGAAAAGCATGTAAAAAGCGAAGCATTGTGGGATCAACGCGTGCAACTCTGCGATCATCGATCAGCTGCGCGGCGACCTGAGCATGGATCATGACGCCAGGCATCTCATCGTCATTCTCCCAAGAAGCCAGAGGCGTTTCGTGGCGATCAACGCCGATCAGATCTGCTCCGATAAAGACAACCTTTCCCCTCAACAAAGGAGCCAAGGCGGCGGCTGCCCGTGGGGCTGGTTGCCCCGCTGGTGAGGCTAACAAATGAGCCGGGAACGCCCGGAAGCGCTCTTTACCTGTCTTTGGTCTCAGCAACCATGCAATCCGCCGGGGGCCATCTGCAGGGATTGCTTCTGGTTTTGCTGTAGCCACTGCTAGGCTCTTAGGAAACGTCTTGTCAGCAGGCGGAGCAATAAACCGCACAATGCGGTCGCTCCCAGTCAGCAAGTTTGCGTAGCCGGGCTGTGCACCAGATGCCTTAAGGAACTCGCTTTGGTATTGTCTTTGTGNANCTGTCAGCTCGACACGATTGTCNCCAACGGCGATGACCACTCTCGCNTTGGCGGCCTTTATTGCAGCNGCCAACTCTCGCTCTTTTTGCGGCTCNGTNGCTTTNAGGAACAGGAAGTCAATGCCGATAGCCTCAACCCCGGCCTTGTCAAGGCTTGTCACTAGGCGAGCGACCAAGCCCCGATCTATCGGTGTNCGGTAAGGGTATTGCGCAACTGTGTCCTCGTTGACGAGGATTACGGCTACCTTTTCGTGCTGATCTCGCGGTCGNTCNGACAGAAACATTGTCCGCCAATCACCGGTCCAATGCTCGACCCAGAACAACCAAGAATGNCGCGTCCCGTACTCNACAGAGTANNTNGTGGCGCCGATCCAGAACAATGCGAAGATCANAAGCACGCCGGTGCTGAAGATTTGACGCCAGCTTGCTGCCATTTAACCTTCCCATGCGTGCAGACTGAAACCGAGCGACGCCATACTAACGAGATGCGGCGGGATTGAGAATAATCTGCTTCTCGCTAGACGGTTCCGGCCGCTTTTAGTTTGTCAATNTCCGCTTCGCTCATCTCCAAGACTTCAGACAGCACTTCATCTGTNTGCTGGCCCAGNAATGGCGGTGCATGCCGATACTCAACACTNGTNTCGGTCATTCGGATCGGNCTCGCNACNAGAGCGATTGGTCGCTCACCAGTCGCNGGATGATCCATCTCNAGCCGCATNCCNCGTGCTTTNACATGNGGATCAGCGAACGTCTGNTCCAAGTTATTGATCGGTCCGCAAGAAATACCGGCAAGNTCAAGCTGTTCCAGCCANTAGGAAGAAGGTTTCGATGTGAANATGGGGTTCAATACACCGACAAGCTCTTCTCGATGCGCAAGCCGCTCCTTGTTGACGGTGAAGCGCGGATCCTCAGGAATGTCTGGACGCTCCATGATATCACAAAGCTTCTTGAACTGTTGTTCACTGCCGCAGGCAACAATTATGTTGCCATCGCCCGTCGGAAACACTTGGTACGGAGCAATGTTCGGATGCTCGTTGCCGAGACGTGGTGGTACTTTTTCGGAGGCTAGATAGTTCAGGGCCTGATTAGCCATCATTGCTATGGTCGTATCCAACATCCCAATATCAATCGCCTGTCCCTTACCGGTTATCTCACGATGACGGAGCGCTGCGTTGATTGAGACCGAAGCGTACATTCCAGCCATAAGATCGGAGATTGGCACCCCACACTTCTGTGGCTCTCCGTCAGCTGCCCCGGTGACTGACATCATGCCGCCCATGCCCTGCATCAGGACATCATAACCAGGCCGCTTCGCGTAAGGACCGGTGTGCCCAAATCCTGTGATCGAGCAGTACACNAGGCCTGGATTGTCAGTCTTGAGATCGTCATANGCGAGGCCATATTTGGCGAGACCGCCGAACTTGAAATTCTCTACCAGGACGTCCGCCTTGCTAATCAGCTGCCGGAGCAGATCCTGCCCCTCGGGAGAACTTATATTCACGGTCATGGAACGCTTATTGCGGTTTGCGCAAGAGAAGTAGGCTGACTCGTTGGTTTGTTCGCCCTGATCATTCAGCCAGAATGGAGGTCCCCATCGACGCGTGTCATCGCCGCTTCCGGGCATCTCAATTTTGATAACGTCCGCGCCCAAATCTCCGAGGATCTGCGTGCAACTTGGCCCAGCTAGGATACGGGTCAGATCAACAACGCGAATACCATCGAGCGGTCCCGGCATAGTCTAAATTCCTTCATTCCTCGGCTTCGCACTTTTATAGGCGTTGAGTATTAGCCGTNTGAGTTGCATTGGTAGGTCAACAAGGTAGCTTGATTTTCAGCGCCCAAGTTGTAGCACGTCGCCGCGCCTGAAGAATATGCCGAACACGCATGCCCAAATCCGACGAGCGCCTTTCACCTAGGATCAGCCTGCTCAGATCATCGAATGCTCCACATTATCCCCTTAATGAGCAATTAAGATGAATGAAGCGACAAAAGAAAATCTCGATTTTTATTAATCATACGGTATCATCCATATGCGACANTGGGGGAGGCGCCGGTCGCGTCTTANCAACTGAATATCCGCAGAATGTGAGTTTAGAAGCGCAATGTCCCTCAGCGATATCAGAAACGGTGATCCATCTCGGCAATTGACCGACGAAAAGATGGAGCAGGTTCGCGAANTGCTGTTTGGCGATTATGAACGTGAGACTGAAGCGCGCGTCGCGATCCTCGAGAACCGGATCCGCGATCTCGAACTCTCACTACATCGCCGACTAGATGCAATGCAGGCTCGCCTGGATGCGATCTCAGCTGAATTGGACGTTACACATCGTCAGACGCTGGATGAAATCGGCAATGGACTGCAAGAGCTGGCAACGCGGATCAAGAGCTCACCAGCGAACCAGTAGCGCCATGTGTNCCCACTCATCTAACAATCTCTTACTTTTCGCCCTGTCAATTGGAGCAGTTTGCCGATGACNCAAGGTGTGGCGCGGCTGAAAGAGCTGCTGTTTGATACTGAAAGCGCGAACATTGAGAAGCTCGATCAACGCCTCAATGCTGCGTTGGATCGTGTTCAGTCACTGGAAGGACTGAATGAAAGAGAGCGAACAGAACGCGTAGAACTNATCAAAAAGGTTGNTGAGTTATTCAATCGCGCTGGAACGCAGGAACGTTTCGGCAGNAGCGTTGCCGAAGTCCTCGGAGATGCGCTTCGCGCTGCAGAAGTTNACAACCACGAGGAGATGGCGGGGGCGATGGCGCCTCTGGTGGTTCAGACGATCCAGGTTGAGCTGCGCAACAGCCAAGATGAACTCGTCGAGATTCTGTACCCAATCACCGGCCGAATGGTAAAAGCCTATGTGGCGACGGCCATGAGTGATTTGGTTCGCCAGCTTAACCAGCGCGTTGAGCNCNATGGCGCTATGCTGCGTTTACGCAGCNTAATCAGCGGCAAGTCTGTTGCAGAGCTGGCTATTGTTGATAGCCAGCACCTGAAGGTCGAAGAAATCTTTCTCATTCGCCGCGGATCNGGCGCCTTAGTGGCTCGGTGGTCCGCAGGGGTCGAGCAATCCAACAGCGACATACATTTGAGTGGCATCATCTCGGCGATCAATGACTTCGCGACGCATGCGTTCCAGGCTGATGGCAGACAACTGCGCTCTTTCGAGCTGGATGATTTCGATATCTATCTGCGTGCGTCGCCGGTTTATCTGATGGCTGCGAAGTGTCGTGGCGTTGCCCCGTCCGGTACCGATGCCATCTTCNATGATGAGTTCATGTCGCTTCTTGAGCGCCTGCACGAACACACAGCGAACGATGAGGCCGCGGTCGGTCCATCCCAACTAGCTCCCCTGGNCNACGATGTAGAANCGCGCACAGCTACCATTTATGCCGAGAATGAACGTGCAGGCCTTGCATTCTCGCCCTTGAAGGCTTTGGTTTTTCTCATCGCCGTGCCGATCTTTGCCGGTCTCCTGTGGTGGGGGTACACAAGCATGGAACGCGCCCAAACACGTAGTAATGTCGAAGGTGTCATTGCCAACTTCACGCAATTGCGCGGNTATCCAATCAACGTCGACGTTGGCTATCNCGGACAATCAGTTGCACTCAAAGGTCTTGTTCCAAGTGCGTCTCTGAAAGAGCAACTCGATCGCCAGTTAAGGGGCGTGTTGGGTGCGGAGACCCGGCTCTCTACTGAGCTAACAACTCTGCCTATCCCCGCTGGCATCGATCCCGAGCCCCAGATTGCACGATTGCGATCTGAAATGGCCGCAATGGAGACGAAGGCACAGCAGCGCAGTATTCATCAAGCGCTTGAACAAACAACACGCCGACTGCTTCTGGCTCAACCAGAGCTCGACCGCCTGCGCGGTGCTGTGAAAAGTGATAGCCAGTTGAAGACTCTGACCAAAGTCAAATTGGATATTGAAGCTAGCCTCAGGGAAATTGAGACTTATCGCGCCGTTGCAGAACGCACGGTTGGAGATGTCGCGACGCTGCAGTCTTTGACAGGCCCCTTACATACATTATCGATTACGATCGACGGTGCCGCAAACAGGCTTGCCTCGCTGATCGATAGTATCGAAGTCACGCGTCCAAGCGCGCACAGAGTCTCAGAACCTTCAGAACCAGTGATCGCAGCACAGACCTTGGAAGCCCAAGCCCAGAGACTTGCTACGACTGCGATCGCGGTCGCGGTCGCGGTCGCGCAAGCGCGGATACTTGCTCCCCCACCAGCACCAGTGCAAGTGTCGACCAACAAGACGGACCGAGAACGCCTCGAAGCTTTTGTGAGCTCCAATNTTATCTTCTTCTCAANTGGAGATGATTTCCGCGACCCAAGCGCTGCCGATAAAATCATTGGTGAGCTAGCAGCACTGATGAAGCCAAACACTCTTATTGTAAGAATAGCTGGATACACTGACGAAACAGGCCGGCAAAATCGCAATAATCCGCTTGCTCAATCACGAGCCGACAAAGTGCTAGAGGCATTGGTCGCACAGGGCGTGGATCGGTCAAGGCTCATTGCAGTTGGACGTGCCAATGGAGTCAACTTGAGNAACGCGACAGGACCGGCTAGNCCTAACCGCCGAGCCCAGTTTGAAGTCGCGTTTCCCGGTGAGACAACGTCAACCAACTCACCGAGCAATCGCTAGGACTTGTAAAAGTTGCCAAACTGCCTGAAGCTCGGNAANNTACTCCGACTCAGATAGGATACNTCGGCTTGAACATCTGCAAGATCATGCTGCTTGGCGATATGGGCGTGGGCAAAACTTCTCTCGCTCAACAACTGAAGTTTGGGAAGATTTCAGGTGAATACCTCTCAACAGTCGGCTTCGAAGTTCTAACTTACGAGATTGAGGACGGGCCAGGCGGGCAACCATTTCAATTTTTGATCTGGGATACGGATGGCAGCTTCGGCTCTACGATCTTTGAAACGGTCTACCTGAAGGGAGCGCAAGCCGCATTCTTTGTTGGAGATGTCACACGTCCTTCGACGTTAAATACCTTGCAAGTCCTGTCGCAACAATTTGAGACAACGCTACCCGGGCGCTACTCGGCATTGGTCCTGAATAAGATCGATCTTCTGGCCACCCCCGGAGACATCGCACTGCCAGAGGGTCTTCAGTTGTCCGGACGCACACAGTTCTTAACGAGTGCAAAGACCGGCGACGGTGTTCAAGATGCTTTTCTTGAAGCTGCAGAAACGGTCGTGCGTCGTGGGCTAGTGTGATGCAGCTGATATCTCTCGACCCGGCAACGCAGCTTTTAGTAGATCGCAACTTTCTAGGTCTTGTGTGGGTCAATCGTGATCTCATTGCCGTTAGTAAAGCCGGGCAACTCACAAACAACATTGCCCTGGACGAGAATATCTGTAAGAGCCTGATCGTCCTCGCCAATCTAGAGGACGAGATATATGCTCTGCGCGACGACCCTAGTCAGCCTCCTATCGAACTTNCGAATGTGGGCGTTCAATCTAAGGACGGGCAAACCGAGCGACTNAATTACGTTCTGGCCTGGGATCACGACGACACTCGGTTGCTGCTGACAATAGCGAAGCCAATCGCGGCTAGTGACAATGTAGTTGCGTTACACCGACAGACACGCCTGACAATGATGGCAGAAGCTGAAGTCGCACGACAGGCGCGTGCGATTCAACAGGCCAACGACGAGCTTGCCGAAGCAAACGCTAACCTGGAAGAGTTCACAAGAATTATCACGCACGATCTGAAGGCACCGATGCGCGCGATGAGGTATTTTGCTGACGACCTCGAATTTGCTTTGACCGGCCGAGAGAATTCGGAAGCCATAGAGCATCTTGACAAGCTCCGAGGACAGTCGCGTCGGATGTCTTTGATGGTCAGCAGCNTGCTCAGCTATACGCACCTTGAAAACACGTCGGATGAAATTGAGGAGTTGGATACCTCGGTGCTGCTCGACGAAATTATTGGCTCTCTACCAGTTCCAAATGATTTTGTTATAGAGAAGCTGGGAAGTTGGCCCAGCATACCAACTTTGCGTGCCCCGTTAGACCTCATCCTGCGGAATCTGATGCAAAATGCCATTCAGCATCATGACGATGTAGTCGGCTGTAACAGAGTTAGCTGTGAGCAGACCGAAAATGAACTCAAGATCCAAGTAACTGACGATGGACCTGGAATTCCATCCCGTTTCCGAGACGCCGTCTTCAATCCATTNACATCCCTAACTCCGAACGGATCGGAGCAAAGCGGCATGGGGCTGACATTGGTCAANCGGGCAGCCNAACGTATTGGTGCACGGCTATCCTNNNTGGAAACACCTGACAATCAACGCGGGACANCATTTGAGTTGTACTGGCNAATGAATATTGCGGCGAAATAGTGGCGCTACTTTGAGATTTGNAATTCTCATCTATANTCGTGCATACGTCGCAAACAGACTGAAGAAGTCACGAAGGGCACCCGAGCATGGCAGGACCAGACAACNCAGATGCCGGCTCAGCAACCGGTGGGAATATCCTGACACGTCGGAATGAAGCGACCTGGGCCAAACAGGATCTGCCAAAACTGAACGACATCCTGATTGTTGAAGATGATACGCTGGATAGTGAGCGTCTACAGGCGACGCTTCACATTATTCTTGGCCGCGAAATGACTGTCCGAAGAGCTCAGACTTTGACGAGTGCTTTGGATTGCATCCTTGAAGCAACACCAGACATGGTGTTTCTAGATGACTATCTCAAACCGAGTGATACGGCGCTTCAGACTCTGCCACTCATAAAGCGAGCCGGTTACAACGGACCCGTCGTTGTCATAAGCGGGGCTATAACCCGCAAACGTGTCGCCGAACTCAAGGCGGCTGGTGCTTCGGCCTGCATACACAAAGAAGATGTCGATAGTGGCCGCGTCACCGAAGCTTTAAATGAAGTTTTCCAGTCCCAAGCAGACAAGCCGGACGATCCTTCATCCTAACGCTTTCAAGACTGCTAACGATCTGGCATTCGGCGAATTTGCTGTTTGCTGCCATTTGCGTCTTTGAAGTAAATAGTCAGCCCTTCTAGCTGCTATAGTCTCGATCATCTGCGATGACCTTGCCATCGTTAGGCAGCGTATCAGGGGCGACTAGCTGCACGCCACCCTTCAGCTTGGTCACATCCTGCAGACTTTGCGCAATCGTATCAACCAGAGCAGCATCGTGATTCACGGTCTCAGCCTTGAGCACCATCATGTCCTGTTCACCATCGCGCGTAACAACTAGCCGGACACGAGATAACTCCGGATGACGCTCGGCGACTTTTGCCACCTGTTCAGGATGCACAAACATCCCCTTGACCTTTGTCGTCTGATCAGCACGCCCCATCCAGCCTTTGATGCGCATATTTGTGCGCCCACAAGGACTGCTGCCAGATAGAACAGCTGACAAGTCGCCAGTTGCAAGCCGTATCATGGGATAGTCCCGGTTGAACGTCGTAACAACGACCTCACCAACTTCACCTTCAGGGACAGGATCACCTGTGCCAGGACGTACGATCTCTAGAATGATACCCTCATCAACGATCATACCTTCGAGCGCTTCACTCTCATAAGCGATGCTGCCTGCCTCGGCGGTGCCGTAGAACTGAAACACCTGCAAGCCGCGATCGAGATACTCCTGCCTTAGCGATGGGAACAACGGGCCACCTGATACCATCGCCTTCTTAATCGAGCTGGCATCCTTTCCAGCCTCAATTGCCTTATCGAGTAAGATCTTCAGATAATCTGGTACGCCGCAATATGCTGTCGGCCGCAGACGTTCAATTGCCTCGAGCTGCTGCTCGGTATTGCCGGGGCCTGCCGGAATAACGGTACAACCGAGAGCACGTGCACCGGCGTCGACAATCCAAGCACCAGGTGTAAGATGATAGGCAAATGTGTTGTGTACGATGTCGTCGGCGCGGAAGCCGGCAGCATAGAATCCGCGCGCTGAACGCCACCAGTCTTCGCCACGTCCTTCCGGTTCGAATATAGGTCCTGGTGACATAAAAATGCGGCCTAGCGCGCGCGCTTCCGAAGTTGCTAAACCACCGAACGGAGGATTTGCTGCCTGGATGTCTTTCAGTGCGGTCTTGCGCATCACCGGCAGCTTTGCCAACTCCTCACATGAGGTCACCGCCTGCGGATCGATCCCATTCAAATGGGCTGCCCATCCCGGTGCGTTCTGAATTACCCGAGAAAGAAATCCTGGCACCATACCGAAGATGGCCTGCGCGCGCTGTTCAGGGCTCCGCGTTTCGAGTTGATCAAAATGCATGGATTCGCTGCTCATTGATGCGCGCCTTTGCCTATTAGTTCGCTTTTCATTCCACAGCGACTTACCATTGCTGGCACAGTTCGATCAATGGTCTAAACCGCGCCAACATCGGTTCCGGAAAAGAAATCGCTTTTTGGACCGGGCATCCGCCCGCGGAGCATGCTCAAGTAGCGGCACAATGCTCCCCGGACTGTATTGGCCAACCCGTTGGTTTGGCGATCATTGGAATGTGTTTGGCAGCATGTTTCGGCAAAGTTCCATCCAACCGCGGATCTTTGACCAACTCAATTTCCTGCTTGAATGGGAAGAAGCCATGCTTCTGGTAGAATGCCAAGGCACCTGGATGATCAAATGTACATGTGTGCAGCCAAAGCCGAGCTATTGACTGAGACCAGGCAATCTCAATTGCTTCTGACATAAGCCATGAACCAAGCCCGCGACCAGTGTGATCTTCGCTCAAACCGAAGAAGGCAATCTCACACTCGCCGTTGGCGCGAAAGTCGAGTTCCAAAAGACCAGCAGCTTTGCCATCAACCAAAAGTCTAAACACATCAACGAGATAGTGGTGGATCGTATCGGTCAGTTGTTGATCGCTCATCGCCATGCGCAAGAACCAGAGCCAATCTTCGCCGACCTGTCGATAGATGGCACGGTAATCGTCAACACTGATCTGAGGCGAATGCTCAATCTGGATACCCGTGTTGCCAATTCGCTCTTTTTCAGGCGGCCGATTTCGCATTTCCAGATGGGTCACAACCGTTGCCAGCATACCATGCGGAAGGTCGTAAAAGCCTTCCTCAGATAGCTGTCCGTAGTCGTATGATCTGGAACAGTTGAGCATTTGAGCTAAGCGAATGTTCGGCTCATCGGTTTCATTTTTATGCTACGGCTTTGCG
>NZGY01000130.1 GCA_002689605.1 Filomicrobium sp. | reverse complement strand
CATATGGCACTCCTCAGTCGTGAGGATGAGCCTAAAAAACACTCTGTTAAGAAATGCTCTCAGTTTGTTCCGGAGGGGCTGACGTCAGACACAGAACTTCTAAGGCCTTTGCGCGGGGGCACTGCTGATGGGCGGATCAGCCGGCTTTGCTTGGTATTATCGATTTGCTGCTGCAGACGCTGCTGACGAAGCTTACAGGCCAAAGGCCATTTCACTGGTTATGGCCGGTGGTATTGTTGCGGGCCTCATCGGACCACAAACAGCAGAGTACGCCGTTGATTGGTTCAATCCGATTATGTTTGCGGGCGTCTATGTTCTTGTCATTGTCTACTCAGTGCTATCGCTGCTTATCATCCAAACGCTGCGAATTCCAAAGCTGAAGCCCGAAGAACATAAATCTGGCGGGCGACCACTGCATGTTATTGCGAGGCAGCCGACCTACATCGTGGCGATCATCTCGTCAATGTTCGGCTACGGAGTGATGACGCTGGTAATGTCTGCAACCCCGTTGGCTATGCTCGCGTGTGGTTTTCAGTTCGATGCGTCAGCGACTGTTATTCAGGCCCACGTCGTTGCGATGTTTCTACCATCGTTCTTTACTGGCCACCTGATAAGCCGGTTTGGAGCGCTGCCGATCATTGCAGCCGGTGCCGTGATTCAAATCGGGTGTGCGGCGATTAATTTAGCAGGGATCGACTTCATGAATTTCTTCCTGGCCAACGTCCTGGTTGGTTTGGGGTGGAATTTCACTTTTGTTGGTGGCTCATCACTGCTCACAAAGACCTACCAACCAGCCGAGCGCGCCAAGGTACAAGTGAGCCACGACTTCTTAGTCTATCTGACAACTGCAGTGGCTGCTGGTCTGTCTGGTTACCTTCATGCCAAAGTTGGTTGGGAAGTGGTCAACTTGGCTGCCCTACCGATGATGGCGTGGTTGTCGTTGCAGCGCTCGGTCTTTACCTTGCACAATTACGGGCTCCCAGAACGGTGAGCTGAGCCCGCTTTTTTTCTGGACTCAGGCTTTTTGAGTGAGACGCCTGCACGGCTTCTAGCACGTGCTGGGTCGCTGATCTCACTAGAGCCCGATCGTTTCAGATGGAAGCGCTTGGCGCATCCATCTGAAACGTGGATAGGTCTCTAAACTTATCGAGTAAAACAAGATTCACGTTCCGGCCAACAAAGTCAGCAAGTCGAACGGTGATTTCATCCGGAACGATCTTGTCCTAGCTTGCCAACTTTAATAGATCGGGAACCGGACGTGCAGTCTCTTTATTGGCCGCAAGCACCTGTTCCAGTGCATACGCTGTTTCCAAAACCAGAGCATCAGCGCCGTTTGGTCCGATGACCTGAATGCCAAACGGCATTCCATGCTCATCCAAGCCACAAGGAACGACGGCCGCGCAGGCCAGGGCCATAGTCGGCGCATAGGTCATGGCAAGCCAACGCATGTAAGTTGGCATTGTCTCGCCATTGATCTCGGTTATCGTCAGCTGATCATGCGGGAATGGTGATACCGCTGCGCCAGGACAAATCAGGATGTCAAAGTCGGTAAAGAACTCGGCGAAGCGGCGCACGAGTGCTGCCTGTTCGACGTTTGCTTTCGCAACCTCTGAGGCGGTAAATTGGAGACCGCGCTCGGTGTTGTCGATCACATTTGGCCCAAGCTGATCGCGGTGATTAGCGAGTCGTTGCTCATGCGCTCCAACGAAGAAAATCCCGCGGATCGTCTCAAAGACTTCATGAACGTTGCTAAAATCTGGTGCTGCTTGAGCCGTGTCAGCGAAGCAGTGTGCGAATGATTGCGTCCGCTGCTCGAAAGTCTTCTTGATACCATTATCGACCGGCGCGCACCCCAGGTCGGCCGAGAACGCGACACTCAACGAGCCGAGATCAATTCTGGTTAATTGTTCGGGGATGCGCATCACGTCATCGCTTGAGTATGGATCGCGCTTATCGGTGTCGATCTGGGCTTTGAGAAGCAGATGGAGATCTTCGATCGAACGCCCCATAGGGCCGTTGACCGAGAAAGGGGTAATCAGCGAGGAGCGATCAGGTGCAGGCACTACGCCGGGTGACGGACGGAAGCCGGCAACACCACAAAATGATGCCGGCGTACGTAGACTACCGCCATAGTCTGAGCCAGTTGCTATTGGCACCTGACCAGTAGCCAGCGCCACTGCCGAACCACCTGAGGAGCCGGCACACGTCTTGACTGGGTCGAACGGGTTGCCTGTCGCGCCATAGACTCTGTTTTTGGTATTTCCGCCAGCGCCAAATTCGGGAGTATTGGTCTTGCAAAGGACAATCGCTCCTTCATCACGCAGGTTTGCAATGCCATCTTCGTCTTTCTCCGGCACATAATCCTTGTGAAGCAGAGAACCCCAAGTCGTGGTCAACCCGGCCGTCGCTTGCAGATCCTTTACACCTAGTGGCAAGCCATGCAGCGTGCCCAAAGGCTCACCATGCATAACGGTCTGCTCAGCGAGTTTTGCAGCATCCTTCGCGGCATCAGCGTCCATTGCAACCACAGAGTTAACTGCTGCGTTGGTTGCTTCTATTCGCTTCAAACAACTGTCCAGTAGCTCAACCGGAGACATCTGCTTGTTGCCGATGAGACGCCGGGCTTCTACGGCGCTTAGGTCACAAGGTTCCGACATAATCATCCTCCCAACTTTAATTTATCCCGATCTGCAATTTACTTGCTTCGGTTTCTAATGAGACGCGACTACTGCGTTTGCTGCTAAGTCTCGATTTCTCGGTAGGCCTGCAGGAGTTCATTTGCGCTGGCCAGTACATCAACTGCAGACTTGCCAGGACTGTAGATGCTTGAGCCAATCCCATAGCCTGCGGTGCCTGCCTTGGCATAGTCCCCGATATTGGTTGCCGAGATACCGCCAACAGCGAGCAACCGAGTTTCTGGTGGAAAAACGGCCTTCCAAGCTTTGACGACCTTGGGCGGGATAGCCTCAGAAGGGAACAGTTTGAGAGCATCGGCTCCCGCTGTTAACGCACCAAAGCCTTCGGTTGGTGTTGCTACTCCTGGCACGCAAGTTAAGCCCTCGGCCTTCGCCTCATCGATGATTTCCGCATCCGAATGGGGCATGACGATCAGTTCACCGCCTGCATCTCGGACATCGATAACATCCTCTGGTGTCATGACAGTACCAGCACCGATCAAGGCATGATCCCCATGGCGCTCGGCTAGTCGCTCAATCGATCGCAATGGTTCCGGGGAATTCAGGGGGACTTCGATAATGCGAATGCCAGCCTCGTACAGCGCATCCGAAACTGCGTCGATTTCGTCAGGTTTGATACCACGCAGAATCGCCACCAGAGGGCATGCGTCCAAAGCTTGGACAAATTCCATTTGTTCCCCCACTCATATTCCGGCGGCTTCGGCGATGCTGCAGTGTCCTTGAACGACTGAACCCGGATCGATCGCTCTTGTTTGCAGACTCAATTCGTGCGCAGCTCTGACATATCGATCGCTCAGTGTCGAGCCGGCCATGATGTAAAGCAAACCTTTGTGGTCTCTGGCTCCGTCGCGGATCTCTGAACCGATGAGTAAGCCTGACAAATATGACGCTGCTTCCTCGTCTGTGACCTCGCCAAACAAGCCGAGCGTCCGAGTTGCGAAAATTTGATTGAGTAAACGACCAGGTGCTCCATCTTCGGTGCTTGCAGCAACACCACGTTCAAAAGCCTTGTCGTTGCCTGGTTTAAACATCATGCGCCCCAGGATCGTGTGCTCTTTCAAGGCGGAGAATACTTCCCCCGTCATGTATGTTTGATAGCTTTCGATCTGGCTGTCCGTGACAGTAACCCATTTAGAGTGGGTTCCCGGAAGCACGAATCGTCCTTCTTTAATCTTTAATGCTGCAAGAGCTCCGAAGATTTGAGTTTCTTCGCCCCGGATGACATCCGGGCACCCTGCTGAGGAACGTGTTTCTAGTCCAGGAACAAGCTTGATCGCCCGTCCTAAGGCATTATCAACACTGACTGTTCTTGCGGCTAAATCATCAATGGTTGCCGGGCACTTGACGTATGGGGCCTCAACCCAGCCTTGCCGACTCCCGATCATGCCAGAGAGAATAACAGGCGCTTCTTCTGCGTTCACCGCGAGCAGGGCAAGTGCGTCTTGCAGACCAGCCTCAAACCCCTGGTCTGTCACCGTTAAGATTCCCTGCGGAAGTTCAAGCGCCTCAAGCACGTCTCGCTTGTCACCCACCGCATATATGCGCAGCGAGCTTGTGCCCCAGTCAACTGCAATGAGCTTGGGATTGCTCACAGTCGGATAACCTTTCCGGGGTTCATGATGTTTTGAGGGTCCAACGCTTGCTTGACCGATCGCATCATTGCAACTTCGACGTCGCTTTTGTAATGCATGTTTTCATCCAAACGCAGTCGGCCGATCCCATGCTCTGCACTGATCGAACCGCCGAGTTCGACGACCAGATCATGGACAATTCGGTTCACCGGCTCGCGCTCAGTGCGGAAGGTTTCCGTGCGGCTCCAGTCTGCCGGTGACATTGGATTGAAGTGCATATTGCCATCACCGACATGACCGAATGCACATGTTCGTAGACCCTCGTATCTCTCTAGCAGTGCCGCGTTTGCACGTTCTATGAACTCGGCAATCTTTGAGACCGGCACTGAGACGTCATGCTTGATTCCAACTCCGATAGCTTTTTGAGCCTCGGCCATATCTTCTCGCATCTTCCAGAAACGAGCAGCCTGCGCGCCTGAAGAAGCAATAACGGCGTCGTCGACCAAGCCTAGTTCCATGGCCTCGCCCAGCGCATTCGTAAAAGGCTCGGCCAAGGATCCTGGTTCTCCCTGCCCTGTAACTTCGGCCAGGACGTACCAGGCATGTTGCGAAGTCATAGGGTCTTCATGACCCGGCACTCCTTCGAGGACAAAGTCGATGATCGTGCGCTGCATGAGCTCAAAACCTGAGACCTGATCGCCGAGCCGGGACCTCATATGGCTTAGCAAACTCACGGCATCCTTAGGTGATTTCAGCCCCATCCAGGCTGTTTCACTGGCGGTCGGCTTTGGGAAAAGGCGGAGAACCGCTGCAGTAACAATTCCAAGTGTCCCCTCTGCTCCAATGAATAGGTGCTTCATATCATAGCCGGTATTGTCCTTCCTCAGCCCGCGCAAGCCATGCCAGATCTCACCGTTTGGAAGCACGACTTCGAGGCCAAGTATAAGCGCGCGTGTATTGCCATAGCGTAGAACCTGAGTTCCGCCAGCATTGGTCGACAGGTTTCCTCCAATCTGGCAGGATCCTTCAGCACCAAGGCTGAGTGGAAACAAGCGCTGATTGTCATCGGCGATGCTTTGTATCTGCTGTAGGACGACACCCGATTCGACCGTCAGCGTGTCATTATCGAGATCAATTTCGCGAACCTTATTCATCCTGGCGGTTGATATAATAACTTCGCTCATATCTGCGCGCGGCTGGCTTGCCCCCGTCAGCCCTGTGTTGCCACCTTGCGGGACGATTGGAATGCCATGGCGCGCGCAACACTTTACGAGTCCCGATACTTCTTCTGTTGTTTGCGGCCTCAGAACCAAAGGGACCGCACCGGCAAAATCATCCCGCCAGCTTTTGCAGAATGGGTCTACGTCGGCAGCATCCTCGAGATATCCGTTAAAGCCGACTATGGTTTTGAGTTCGGCAAGTACTGACTCAGGCACCGGACGGGCTGCGCGCAATGGTTCCGACATCGCGTGTTATCCTTGTGTTATCTCTCCACGGGAATTGNATCAGAGTTTATCAGGGACAANATGAACGACAAGAGCGACCAAATCGATCTTGGCAAACCATCCGGATTTAAGGACCTCGTGGGCTATCGCACACCTGNATGGGAAGAAGGCCATGCCATTTTCGAGGTNGAGATCGACGAACGCCATACAAACTCCAGCGNTTTTCTCCATGGCGGCGTCTATATGACGATCTTAGATGCCNCGATGGGGCATGCATCNACCTGGTGCAGCGTTAAAGGCAATGTTCGGCGTTGTGTCACACTTTCTCTTACAATCAACTTCGTGGCTGTCGCACACACCAAGATTGTGCGCGCTGAAGCATGGCTCCGCGCATTAGATAATGGTGTTGCGACGTGCCGCGGCGAGGTCCGTGANGCCAATGATGTCNTATGTNTGTCAGGAAACGGCAGTTATCTCTATATGCGNGGATGCGAAGCGCTCGAAGGGATTACCCCAACACCGCAGCCTTAAGAGATTNAGGGCGAACATTCATGACGAGATACGCGATTTACTTTGTTCCCGGAGCTAATAGCGCAATCTGGCAGTTNGGTTGTTCTGCACTAGGCTACGATAGCCAATCCCGCAACACCGTGCCGTTTCACGATCATCCGTTTTATCAGCAGGCTGCTGCTCGTGATTGGACGACGGATCCGCGCCGATACGGCTTTCACGCAACCCTGAAGCCTCCTTTCGAGCTCGCTTCAGGCACCACCATCGAGGCACTGCAGGATAAGGCGCAAGACTTTGTCAGACAGAGACAGNGCTTTCAGCTTGATGCGCTTCAAGTCTCCGCGATCGGTAACTTTGTAGCCCTTGTTCCGGCTGAAGCGTCAGCAAAGCTCAACCAGCTTGCCGCGGATTGCGTTGAGACATTCGAGCCATTCCGCGCGCCTCTCTCAGCCGCCGACCGAGACAAACGACTGAAATCACCGCTGAGCGAGCGCCAGATCTCCAATCTCGATCAGTGGGGGTATCCATACGTCTTTGGTGAGTTTCGATTTCATATGACTCTCACTGGGCGTCTGCCCGACGAGACCAAGCCGGAAGCCNTAGCAGCTCTTACAGAGTTGTATGAACGCACATCAACTCCTGTATCTATTGATGGAATAGCGATCTGTGAGCAGCCAGATCGAAATTCTCAGTTCTTCGTGCGGCAACGCCTGACATTTGAGGCCTAGACACACCCTAGAGTTCGGTTGAAAGTCTTGCGGATTGTTTGCTCAGCTGTCTTAGCGGAGCGTTTTGTATGTACGAATTCGCTTGCTGCTCGTCCCATTTGGGCAACCATCGGCTGATTAGTGATCATGTCTCGCAGCGCAGATCGATAGGCTCCCAAATCGCCCTCGTTGGTCAACAATCCGGTTTGATCATGTATGACGACCTATGGTACGCCAGCGCAATTTTGTGCAACAATAGGCAAACCACTGGCTTGCGCTTCCAAGTAAGCGAGGCCATNGGCTTCACCAAAGCCAGGCCAGACAAAGACATCCGCATTTGCCAGAACCACCGGGATCTGTTCCGGCGCAACCTGACCATGCCAATCAATGCGGCTCGACATCTCCTCAGGGAAAGCCTGCTGAACGTCCTTGCGTGCCGCGCCATCACCGATAATATTGAGTGTCCAGTTCAGGTGTCGCAGGCCCAATNGTGCTTCCGCTAGGAACTGATAGCTCTTGAGCTTCACGTCCTTTCGCATCATTGCGACCGTTATCAGTCGGATTGGAGTGGTTCGCGTTCCATCTCCAGCCTCTAATNCGGAAAATGGTTTGGTATCAATGAACGGAGGCAGATTGACCAGTTGCTTTTCGCTCGCCGGCAAAGCCAGCAAACCGGCTCGATCGCGCCCCTTNATGTATAGATGACAGTCTGCTTTAGCGAGCCNGTGAGCATGTTCGTGATGCCATTCAGACCATTTGTCATAAGCTCGCTTAGGGGAAAAAGAGGCTTCAGCGGTCACGATAGGGCAGCCAAATCTGGCTTTTGCAATTGGCCCTAACCAATCAGGTGATTTGTAGTAGGGATGATACGAGAACCAGACATCTGGAAACCAACCCTACTGCTGCCACCGGGCAAAAGTTGCATCGGCTACTTCATGTGCCTCAGATCGGTTTTCCTTTAGTTTCATATTGTCTGGCTGACTGCTGTAAGAACGAAATTCACTGGCAAGGGAGACATTGGCTTCGCCCACAATCTCCCGAAGAACCGCAAACAGCAAACGCCCCATCAACCGGTCACCGGATGGAACCGGATGATTGGGAGACTTCATCGGTGCGTAAAAAGCAATATTCATAGGAAGTTATTCGTTTCAGGCGGCACTGACTAAGAGCCACGAATGAGCAATCAGGTAACATCTTCGCACCTTGGCTGCGGGACGTGAACCAGTATTCTTGCTCATGAAATTGTGATGTCNGATGACCTCTACGATTTCTACNCAGAAAAGATCGAAGCTGGCCAACTTGGCGTCAGTTGACTACANCTGATACTTAAGACTGAATGTACGCTCTGAGCAATGGTCAGNAGCCCACACTTCCGGTTGTGGTAAGCGTTGAACTGATATTGAAAGATAGAAAGCGAGACCATTGAACCCGAACTTATTCCGTTATGTCTGGCAACACAGCAAACNAGAGCAATTNGCAATTCNCCTGCTGATTCTTGCCTCGCTGCCGTTNTANTGGATGTCGCTGGACNTACCGAAGCGCATTGTCAACGAAGCGCTGCAGGGTGAAGCTTTTGCCGACGGACAGACAACTGCCAATCTTTTCGGCATGTCTCTGGGACTACCAGAATGCTTAGGTGGTGGGTCTTTTACACTCTTCGAAGGTTTTGACTTCGATCAGATCGGCTATTTGCTCGCACTTAGCTTTATGTTCCTATTCTTTGTGCTTGTGAATGGAGCGTTTCGCTACCGCATCAATATCGACAAAGGCGTTCTCGCTGAACGCATGCTTCGCCGGCTTCGCTTCGATCTTTTCTCGCGCTTAATGCGGTTTCGACCGGAGGATGCACGTCAGGTTAAGCCTGCCGAAGCGGCCACCATGATCAATAACGAAGTGGAGCCCATTGGCGGCTTCATCGGGGATGCGTTTGTGCTACCGGTATTCCTCGGCACACAGGCCCTCACAGCCTTGTTGTTCATCATGGCTCAAAGCTTCATGCTCGGTCTGGTCGCAATGTCGATCGTGCTTCTGCAGGCGTTCATAATTCCGATCCTGCGCCGCAAGCAGTTGGAGTACGCACGTGCACGACAACTCGCAGCGCGGAAGCTTGCTGGGCGGATCGGCGAGATGGTGGACGGTGCGCCACTGATCCATGGACATGGGACGGCCCCCTATGCCGAAGCAGAGGTCGGCGGTCGCCTCGCACATCTGTTCAGAATTCGTGTTGCGCTCTACAATCGCAAATACGCTGTCAAATACCTCAACACTCTACTCTCGCAGATTACTCCATTTTTCTTTTATGCGATTGGTGGCTACTTCGCCCTCACCGGATCACTCGACATCGGACAGCTGGTTGCCGTTATCGCTGCGTATAAAGACCTGCCACCGCCGGTCAAAGAGCTGATTGACTGGGACCAGCGGCGCGCCGATATCACGATTAAATATCATCAGGTAATTTCGCAGTTTGGTGCGGAAAAACTGATGCCGAAAGTTGACCCAAAGGCGGATAAGAAGCTTAGCGCGTCGGCTCCTTTGAGAATGGATGGCGTTCGTGTGACGGACCAGCGCGGCAGTCCACTACTAGACTCTTTGACTTTAACGATCGAGCGCCCGTCTCACGTTGCTCTGGTGGGCGCACCAGGTAGCGGACGCGAGGTCCTTGCAAGGCTCCTCGGGCGACAATCTACTGATTTCGAAGGCCGCCTGAGAACCGGCGAGATCGATCTTGCGAGGCTGAGCAATTTTGCTTATAGCCGACATTTCGCTTATGCCTTACCTGAGCCTATTTTATTCCTGGGATCTCTCAGAGAGAACGTAACATTCTCGCTACAAAGATCGCAGCCGAACGCTTGGCGCTCACGGAATCTTAGCGAAGCGGTAACCCACAGGTCGATACCGAAGTTGATTGGGTTGACTACGCTGCTGCAGGAGTGAGCTCGGCAGACGAATTGCATCAAGCTGTTTTTGCTGCGCTTCGGACGACAGGGTTGGAAGGGGACATTTACAATTTTGGACTGCTCGGCAAGCTAAGCAAGAGTACCGATCCGGATATTCTGGAGCGAATTGTGAACGCTAGGCAGGTCGTAAGGGAGCACCTGGCCGAAGAAAACCTGCTCAACGTTATTGAACCCTTTGACCCATCGAATTTCAACCGCAACGCCTCACTTGGCGAAAACCTTGTCTTCGGCGTTGCTGCAGGAGAAAGATTATCTACCCGTGGGCTGGCGAGTGACAGATTTTTTAGAGCAATCATTAGCTCTGAAGGACTGGAAAAACCCCTAGCTGATCTTGGTCTCAATATTGCCGAGACAACCATCAAGACTTTCGCCGGACTTCCGCCAGGGCACCCGTTGTTCGAGCGATATGCCCTGATGCAATCGAGCGAACTAGAGGAATTTGCGGAGCTCATAGAAAAGGCTCAGGCCCGCGACGCCGGCACCAGGCTTTCGAGTTTGGATTATGATCGTTTAATCAGGTTGTCACTCGGCTACATTGAACCCAGGCATCGCCTCAGCTTGATCGACCCAGCGCTGGAGCAGAGAGTGCTTCGCGCTCGCCAAAGTTTCAGGAAGTTCATTCCGCAGGATTATGAGGCGGAAGTCGAATTTTATGATCCTGAGCGCGTTATCCATGCTGCTCCCATCAGGGACAATCTGTTGTTCGGACGCGTCGCATACGGCATCTCCAACTCAGAACAGAAAGTTGCTGCCGTTCTTAAGACTTCTGTCACTTAGCTAGGTCTACTGGAAACGGTATACAAGCTGGACCTAGACTATGATGTTGGCCCAGCGGGCAAGCTACTGTTTGCGCCGCAGCGGTTTGCTGTCAACTTGGCTCGTTGCCTGATCCGCCAACCAGAGACACTCATTGTTGACGGCAGCCTCTCCGATTTTTCCAGCGATGATGCTACAAGGCTGGTCAATGGCACCCCATGAAACCATGAAAGGTAAAACCTTGATCATGTCGTTCTCGGATCGGACTTATGTCGAAGGATTTGATCGTGTGATCGAATTCGACGGTGTTCGCGTTAGCGACTATGGTCAGTCGTCCAAATCTACGGCTGGCCCGCAATTAGAACCCGTTCCTGGAGAGTAGAGGAAACAAACTAGGCAATGAGTATCCAGGCAGAGTGTGCTGCGCTTCAAAAGATCCCAATGTTCCACGAGGTGGATATTGCCAAGTTAAGGCTATTTGCGCTTTCTGGGCAGCGAATGTCTTACGAGGCCGGCGATGTCATCTTCCGAGAGAACGATCCACCCGAAGCGATTTACGTGATACTTGAGGGGACTGTGGACGTTATCAAGGAAGCCGAAGGCCACGGTGTTCGCCTTGCACAGATAGGCGAGGGTAACATGTTCGGTGAAACAGGCGTTCTTTGTGATCAAGCCCGGACAGCTACCATCGAGGCTGCCACTCCGGTGACAGTCATTCAGATTGATCGCTACACCTTCAACGAAGTTGCTCGTGATGTTCCACAGTTAACACTCGCGATTGCCAAAGAGCTGGCCCGACGTGTTGAAAGCATGAACCGACAGTTTGCCGCCAGAGCTGATGCGTGAGTAGAGAATGAGTGAAACTAATTCAGCTGCCAGCAAGACTTCCCGCTCAGGCGGGATTGCATGGGAGCGAACGACGCGTCTATGGGCTGGTCTTATATTATTCGTTTTCGTTCTAACGCACCTCCTCAATCATGCTGTTGGAATATTTGGCGTTGATGCCATGCAGGTCGCACAGAATTGGCGTGTAGCGGTGTGGCGCTCAATGCCTGGCACAGTGTTGCTCTATGGTGCTGCATTACTTCATATCTTGCTCGCCGTTAAGCGTATCGTACAGCGCCGAACTTGGCGCATGCCATTGCAAGAGGCCGTGCAGATTGCGCTAGGTTTGCTTATCCCTGTGCTGCTTTACGAGCACCTCATTGGCACTCGTTATGTTTCTAAATTCGCCGGGGTTGATGACAGTTACCTCGGTACACTCAGTCAACTATGGCCTGGCAAATTTTGGGATCAGACGCTCCTGATCGCTATCGTCTGGACACATGGCATTATTGGCCTTCACTATCTCTGGCGATCGAAGTCTTGGTATCCGAAGATCCGAGATGCAGGCCTTGTTCTTGCCTTCGCAATTCCAGTTCTGGCGATTGCTGGTTTCGTTGCATCTGGGCGTGAGGCGAGCGAATTTGACACGACGTTTTATCGTTGGAACGATACACAGGTGGCTAGTTTTATTGAGGCCGCAAGATATGCCAACTGGATACTGATAATCTCGGCTGGTTCCTCAGTCGCTTTAGTCATCGGGTTGGAGTTATATCGTCGTGTTGGCGGCAATGTCGTGCTTCGATATACAGGGCATGGCGATGTCAGTACGGCTCGGGGACTTACTCTCTTGGAGGCAAGTCGTAGCCAAGGCATTCCTCATCCGTCACTTTGCGGCGGTCGTGGATGGTGCTCGACGTGTCGGGTTCTGATTCTCAAAGGCATTGAAAAGCTTGAGCCACCGGGCCCCGCAGAGGCTGCCCTCCTAAAGAGGATTTCCGCACCAGCTCGCATCAGACTTGGTTGTCAGGTACGCCCCAAACGAGACCTCAGCATCCAAATTGTGCTTCCAGTAGATGGCGCAAGTAGCCAAATTGACTGGAACGACGAAGCCTTCAAAACTGGTGTCGAACAGGCCGCAACAGTCGTTTTCGTTGACCTCCGCGCCTTTGATCGCCTGACACAGACACAGCTGCCCTACGACCTCGTTGTCCTGCTGAACCGCTTCGTCGAAGAAATACGGCAAGCTATCGAGGGGCGTGGAGGCCGTGTTACCATGTTCCTGACGGATGGCATCATGGCTGTCTTTGGACAATCAGGACATCGCTCAGGTGCTAAGGCTGCCATTCTTGCCGCTCAAGATATGTTGAAATCTGCCGAGATATTGAGCCAAGAGTTTTCGTCCACTTTACCTCAACCGGTTCGCATCGGCATTGGCATTCATTCCGGCTCGTTGGTTATGGCAAGAATTGGTGACGAAGAGCCCGGCTATATGTCTACAGCACTCGGCGAGACTGTAACTCTCGCAAGCCGTCTAGAAAACGCAACCAAGGAATTGCTCGCCGATTGCCTTGTATCTCGCGAAACGCTTCAGGTTGCTGGTTTGCCGATACCGACAACGGAGCACCGTGAAATCCATATGCCTGACCGAAACGAGCCCATAGCCGCTTATCCTCTCGAAAGCACAATTGCTGCTGCCGAAGGGGAGGAGCCGCATAAGGCCGCCGAGCCAGCGAGTGCTGAAGCGTAACCTAAATTCCGGAAGAGAATTGATCATGGCAGACAAACTGAGCGTCGCAGCGGTCGGCGCTGGATACTTCTCGAGATTTCAGTATGAAGCTTGGAACCGCATCGAAACCGCGGAGCTTGTTGCGACAGCGAACCGTTCATTATCTGGTGCGCAGGAGATCGCGGAAACATTTCAGATTCCAAATGTTTTTGACAACGTTCCTGAGATGCTGGAAGCAACCAATCCAGATTTGCTCGACGTCATTACGCCACCCATTACTCATCTCGACGCGATCAAGGCAGCAGCCGAACGCGGGATTGATGTCATTTGTCAGAAGCCCTTCTGCACCACACTGGAAGAAGCTACCGAAGCCACCGCAATTGCCCAACGCGCCGGGATACGACTAATCATTCACGAGAACTTCCGGTTTCAACCTTGGCACCGTCAAATCAAGACAATGCTGGACAATAATGCGGTTGGAGACCTGTACCAGATCAGCTTTAGACTTCGTCCTGGCGACGGCCAAGGCCCAAAGGCCTATCTTGATCGCCAACCCTATTTTCAGAGTATGGAGCGTTTTCTTGTCCATGAAACCGCGATCCATCTGATCGATACATTTCGTTATCTCGCCGGGGAGGTGACAAACGTGTATGCCGATTTGCGTCGCATCAATCCAGTGATCGCCGGCGAAGATGCGGGCATCATTCTCTTCCAGTTTGCAAATGGTGCACGAGGTGTGTTCGACGGCAATCGATTGTCTGATCACAAGGCAGAGAACCGGCGGCTCACCATGGGCGAAATGATCATTGAAGGTTCAGCGGGTGTCATTGAATTGAGTGGAGACGCTACAATCACAATGCGGTCTCACGGTTCCAATGATGTAGAAGTTGTTGAATACGATTGGCGCAATCACGCCTTTGGTGGCGACTGTGTTTACATTCTACAAAAGGCAGCTGTTGCAGCTCTCAGAGGCGATGGGCCGTTAGAAAATACCGGAGAGGATTACCTTCGAAACATAGACATAGAGAATGCCGTTTATCAATCCAGCTCGGAAGGTCTTAGGATCAGTTTATAACCGCTTCACCTTAAAATAATGACACGTGACCAAGGGCATTCAGGCCAATAAAAATGATCGACCTTTACACATGGTTCTGTCCAAATGGACACAAGGTTCACATTATGCTGGAGGAGACCGGCCTCATCTATGAGGTTAATCCTGTTGCCATCGTTGCTGGCGCACAGTTCTCTGATACGTTTACGCAACTCAATCCCAACAACAAGGTCCCCGCCATTGTCGATCATGATGGTTTGAATGGTGCAACGGTTTCCTTGTTTGAGACAGGAGCAATCCTGCTGTATCTGGCTAGAAAAACTGGGCAGTTCCTCCCTTCCGACGAAAACGGTCAGTGGAATGTTGTTCAGTGGTTGATGTGGCAGATGGGTGGACTTGGCCCGATGATGGGGCAAGCTGAGCACTTCTTCCACCATGCCGATAAAAAAGACGAGTACGCGACGGAGCGCTATGTGCGCGAAACATCGCGCCTATTGAATGTCCTGGAAAGGCAATTGGCCGATCGCGACTATATCTGCCAGGACTACTCCATAGCCGATATGGCGTGTTTTCCGTGGGTGAGGATCAACAAATTATGTGGGCAACGCATCAGTAACTTTCCGAATGTCGCGCAATGGTATGGTCGCATCCGCGAACGCCCCGCTGTTGCACGTGGCCTCGACATCCTGAAAGATCACTACGTTGAGATTGCCGAGTCGCCTAAAGCAAAGAGACAGTTGTTTGGCTCGGTGGCCCAATCTTGACCGATCCGCAAATTGAACACGAAGCGTGAGGTAGACGGTTCCGATGAAAAAAGCTCAATGGTACTTCGACTTTATATCACCATTTGCGTATCTCCAGTTTGCACGCTTTCACGAACTACCAGACGACTTGGAAGTTGAGCTTAAGCCGGTTCTCTTTGCGGGATTGCTTAAGCATTGGGGTCAACTTGGTCCTGCTGAGCTCCCGACCAAGAGGATTTTTGTTTACCGCTTTTTCAAGTGGCAGGCTGATCGGCGCGGTGTCCCATTTATCATGCCGCCATCACATCCCTTCAATCCGCTGCATATGCTTCGACTTGCTATTGCCGCAGGCCCAGACTCCCATTCGATCCATACGATTTTTCATCATATTTATGGAGAGGGTAACCAACCTGACGATCCAACTTCTGTTGCAGCCGCCGCGGCCAAACTTGGAATGGATGACTTTGCCGACCGTATCGGGAGCGACGACGTCAAAGCGACACTCAAGTCGAACACTGAAGCAGCCATTGCAGCTGGTGCGTTCGGCGTACCGACGTTTTCAATGAACGGTCAGGTGTTCTGGGGAGATGATGCAACCGAGATGTTTCTTGACTACTTGCAGAACCCATCACTTTTCGAAAGCGATGAAATGAACCGTATTTCGACAATGCCGATGGGCCTAGTCCGCAGATCATAACTGAATTGGCAACATCGATGTCATTGACCGTCAGAGCCTATACAGATTTCCGTAGTCCTTATACTTACGTCGCCAAGGCAGAGGCTTACAGTTGGGAGGAGGACTTTGGCGTCACTTTGGACTGGTGGCCTTATACGACGCCGCTGCAGGAAGTATTTGGCCCAGCGGATGGCCGCAATGAACGCGAGTTCCGCAAGATTAAGTACATGTATATGAATGTTCGCCGGATTGGCGCGGAACAAGGCCTGACAATTCGCGGTACTAAGCGGATATTCGATCCAACGCCAGCTCATGTCGGATTGCTTCAAGCCAAGGATGATGGCCGATTCCGCATGTTTCATGACTATGTGTTTGAGCGCGTCTTCTTGCGAGAACTTGACCCGGACGATGCCGATCATGTGCGCGCGGCCCTGAAGGCGGTTGACTGCGATGTAGCCGCCTATGACACAAGATTGCCCGACGGGACGGAGGAACTACAGTCCATAAACAAGCGGGCCGAAGAGGAGCACGGAGTCTTCGGCGTGCCAAGTTTCGTCGTTGATGGTGAGTTGTACTGGGGGTACGGATACGCTCCCTCAGATCAGGAAAAAGTTGACCCAGCTTACAGCCTGATCAACGGTAAGGCCCAAATAGGATCATGAAGCAAATGGAGCTGACGGACTGGCGTCGTCAGGTGGCCGAAATCTATTCTCGCGTTCGCACCACGGATGACCAGCGCGCCGCGTGGCATGAGTGGAAAGACGCGCGCAGCGAACTATTTGCCCACCATCCGCAGTCGCCGAATGCGCATCTTGATGCGGCTGAACGGGGCATCGTCAATTACTTCCCTTATGATCCGCAGGCCAGGCATGAAGTATCGTTGATTGCTGTGGAGGGCGCTGAAGAAGGTTGGCCAATTGGTCAGGATGGCCTTCTAAATCTAGCAGTGTTTGCCCGAACTGATGGCCTCAAGGAAACTTTGGGCCAAGAGCTCAACGTCTACTGGATTTCGGGCTATGGTGGCGGCCTTTTTTTACCTTTTGCTGATGCCACCAGCGGTGTCGAGACCTACGGTGGAGGACGGTATCTCCTCGACACGATCAAGGGAGCCGACCTCGGAACATCATCTGGGCGGCTCGTCTTAGATTTCAATTTTGCCTACTACCCGTCATGCGCGCACAGCGAAGAATGGGTCTGTCCGTTGGCTCCGGCTAGCAACAGATTATCGGTTCGTGTTGAAGCTGGACAGCGATATTGAGCCACGTAGCTGCCTAGTGATTGTCGCGAGCCAAGCCTTTGGTCTCGGAAATCCTCTGGTAGTTAACTGCTGGCTTTAAGACCATACCGTTTGATAGTTCATCGACAATGCCACGCTGAATTTCCTGCCATGGTGTTTGGTGGTCGGGATACTTGTAGCCGCCTGCATCTGCCAATGCCTGCTTTCGCGCGGCCAACTCCTCGTCAGATATCAAGATATCAGCGGTTCGTTTTGCAAGATCGATACGTACCTGATCGCCTGTCCTCAGTATGGCCAGACCTCCGCCTGTCGCTGCTTCCGGCGACGCGTTCAATATCGACGGTGAACCCGACGTGCCCGATTGGCGACCATCGCCAATGCAAGGCAGGTCTGAAATGCCCTTCTTTAGAAGGTAGTCAGGTGCACGCATGTTCACGACCTCAGCCGCGCCAGGATAACCGACTGGTCCCGCACCACGCATGAACAAGAGGCAGTGTTCATCAATCTCCAGTGACGGATCGTCGATGCGGTGGTGATAGTCTTCTGGTCCATCAAATACGATTGCACGCCCTTCAAAGGCCATGGGATCATTGGCACTCTCAAGGTAGCGTTGGCGAAATGCATCGGAGATGACGGACGTTTTCATAATTGCGCTATCGAATAGATTGCCTTTCAAATTGAGGAAACCGGCCTGCCCCTGCATTGGCGCGTCGTAACTCTTGATAACGGCGCGGTCGTCCGTGAATTTGCCTTCACAATTTTCGAGCAGTGACTTGCCGTTTGCCGTTATTGCTGAACCATCGATCTTGCCCTTTGCAATCAATTCCGCGACTACTGCAGGCACGCCACCGGCGCGATGATATTCTTCTCCAAGATACTCACCTGCCGGCTGCAAGTTGACCAGAAGCGGTACATCGTAACCGATCTTCTCCCAATCGTCGTTGTTGAGTTCTACGCCAATGTGGCGGGCAATGCCGTTCAGGTGGATAGGAGCGTTTGTTGAACCACCAATCGCCGAATTGACAACAATGGCGTTCTCGAAGGCTGCTCGTGTCAGTATCTTCGAAGGACGAAGATCCTCCCACACCATATCAACAATGCGCTTACCCGTTTCATACGACATTTGCTGACGCTCGCGATACGGCGCCGGAATTGCTGCGCAGCCTGGCAAGCTCATGCCCAGCGCCTCTGCAAGCGAATTCATTGTTGAAGCCGTACCCATCGTGTTGCAATGGCCCGCCGATGGTGCGGATGATGCGACCAGCTCAGCAAACCCCTTGTAGTCTATTTCCCCTCTGGCCATCATCTCGCGAGCTTTCCAAATGATCGTGCCCGACCCCGTGCGCTCCCCCTTATGCCAGCCATTGAGCATCGGTCCACCTGACAGCACAATTGCAGGGATGTCGACGGTGGCTGCCCCCATAATCTGGGCTGGCGTTGTCTTATCGCAGCCCGTCGTCAGAACCACACCATCAATTGGATAGCCATAGAGGATTTCGACGAGGCTCAGATAGGCTAGATTGCGGTCGAGCGATGCTGTCGGGCGTTTACAAGTCTCCTGAATCGGGCGAACAGGAAACTCGAAGCAAATGCCGCCGGCCTCGCGGATGCCTTCCTTAACGCGTTCGGCCAGAAAGATATGATGCCGATTGCAAGGTGAAATATCCGAACCAGTTTGCGCTATCCCAATTATTGGTTTTCCGGATTGGAGTTCTTCAAGAGTGAGGCCGTAGTTCATAGTCCGCTCGATATAGAGCGCGGTCATGTCAGCGTTCGCGGGATTATCGAACCATGCTTTGGAACGCAGATTGGCGCGCTGCTCGTCGGTCGGTTGATAGGCCATGTTTCTTCCCCGAATGTCATGATCGTTAAGGACGGTCGTTTTAGTTGGGTGTTGGGCAAAGTTGTAAAGAGGCGCACGACTAATTGGAAGATGCCAACTCTGATAGTGTACGTCGGAGCGCTAGAACATTGCCGCCCAGCCAGCGATGCTGCGGTTTTGCAACCGGCATGTTCCGTGGGAATCATGGGTGCCAATACGACGGTGTCTGTGATGGCTGGCTGGCCGAGACATGTGTGGCGGCTGCACAGCTAATAATGATTGCCACAGTGACGGCAGCCGTCGCTGCGAAGCCTTTGTAAACGATCGATGACCGAACCATGCCCATCCCCCGAGATTCCCTGACGACTAATCAGTCGATCGGGCTGCCTAGTCTGCGAGAGTGACGCGTACACATACGTCGCGGCAGGCAACAGTTGTTCATGATTCGATTGATAAGTGTGTTGCCGGGACAGGTGTTATACAGGCAGCGCAAACGGCAAGTGTTACTGTGGGGGATAACTTGATCGACTTTAAGAATGTTGCCGTCAGTCAATATGCCGTTGCGCAATACTGTGACCACGCCGTTAAAGTTGGATGTTTTTTTGAAAGAAGCGTGCGCTTCATTCCGCGAACGAAACAGCGACGCGAATGTTGGAACCTCGATGAGCTCACCCTCACGCCACCATCTTGGCCAAAGCCTGCGCGATATCGGCGATGAGATCCTTGGGCTCTTCGAGGCCGATGTGGAGCCGGGCCAGAGCGTTCCCCGACCAACCCGGAACGACCGGATATACCATGACAAGGCTCTCATAACCGCCCCACGAGGCGCCCAGGCCAAACAGCTCGAGCGACTCGGCAAAGATGCCAGCCTGCTCTTGCGTTACGTCCGACGTGAAAACAACACTGAAAAGACCGTTGGCGCTGTGGAAGTCGCGCTTCCAAAGTGAATGGCCGGGATCCGTCTCTAGTGCTGGATACAATACCCTTACAACAAGAGGGGGCTGTTGTAGCCATGTGACCATCTCAGTGGTGTGGGCTTGGTGCATGGTCAGGCGAGCCGCAGCCGCGGGCTGGCTATGGTGGGATACCGGTGAGGTTCAGACGAAGACTGGCATTGCGCGCCTCAACCTCACCGTCGCCTGCTGTCAACCGAACGCCCTACGGACAGGTAGGATCGTCGGTCAGGACCGTGCCATCGACAAAACCGACCAAGTCGCCGCCGGTAGGTGTGTTGCCGCCGCAAAGGTCACCTTGAAAAGTCGCGTTGTTCACATTGCCCGTGCTACCATCCAGAAACTTATTGCCTGTCCGACCGAAGTAGAACAGGTTTCCGCCCACGGAGCCATTGATGGTGTTGTCGGCGAACAATATTTTCTCGTTCTGGTCGACGTCGAAGATATGTCCGCCTGCACCATTGAATACAGAGTTACGGATGGTCCACTCTTCCCCGCTGTTACCATCTAAGACGTTCCCCGTGTTATCATTGAATATCGAATTGGTCACCGTTACTTTATTGCCGTGGTTACTTGTATCTATGCCAACATCGGCCCCATCCACCGTGAGGCCCGAGATGTTTGCAGTGTTATTAAGGCGCATTGCAACGGCAGCATTTACCTCGCCCGAAACAGTCACGTTGGTGATCCACGCCTCGTTTTCCTTGTCCAGATCGATCGCGTCATTGCCACCGGTGTTCTCAATGTCAGTAATGGTGGGGCGCCGGTCAAGGTTGGTATCGCTATCACAGACCAACTGACGGGCATGAACGCGCTCACGGGTATTCTGTCGTGCCTCATCAAGCGCGATCAGACCGGTGAAGGAGATCACGTTGATGTCGCGCTGTTTGACTGCACGATTGCCGGTTTAGTCAATCAGGCGGCGACCTATCACGTTGCCGGTAAGGTCCCAGGTCGAATGGGCAACGCGCACCCGACGGTTGTTCCATATCAGGTNTTCGAAACTGCAGACGGGCATATTATCTTGGCCGTGGGCAATGATGGCCAGTTTGAGCGCTTCTGCGAGGTAACTGGACTACAGCACCTATCCGCAGATGAGAAGTATGCAACAAACCNACAGCGCATCGTCAATCNTGATGAACTCATTCCCCTACTGGAGCCAGTATTCAAAAGCCGCACGAATGCGGAGTGGATTGACGCTCTAGAGAAATCACAAGTCCCGTGTGGCCCTATCAACACCGTTGATCGGGTTTTCGCCGACCCGCAGGTGCAGCACCGACAAATGCAGCGGGATCTGCCGCAAAAGGACCTCGGCACGATACCNGTAACNGCNAACCCAANTCGGTTGCANCANCATGATACAACAGCTCAATTGCCGCCTCCGCATCTTGGTGAGCACACGACAGATGTGCTCTCAGATGTGCTGAAGCTGACAAACGAGAGAATTTCCGAACTTTGCCAAGCCAATATCATTGAAACACGCTAGGATTTGGATTCATACTCGTAGTTTCTAATCAACACCCAAATTGAGATTGATCCGGGGGAAGCATGCCGCAAGACGATATCCGCCGTAACGCACTTGCTTATCACGAGCAGGACCCCCCGGGTAAGATTGCGATCCAGGCAACCAAGCCCGTCGCCAACCAGAATGACTTAGCACTCGCCTATTCGCCNGGCGTCGCCCATGCGTGCACCGCCATTCACGAGGACCCAGCGATGGCGTCNCGGCTNACNGCNCGNGGCAACCTCGTAGGTGTTATCTCGAATGGTACCGCCGTTCTGGGTCTTGGGAACATCGGTCCTCTAGCCTCCAAACCCGTGATGGAAGGCAAGGCAGTTCTTTTCAAGAAGTTTGCGGGCATTGACGTTTACGACATTGAGGTCAACGAGGCCGAGGTAGAGCCTTTTGTTGAAGCGGTGGCACGGCTGGAGCCGACGTTTGGCGGGATCAATCTTGAGGACATCAAAGCGCCAGAGTGCTTCGAGATCGAGCGACAACTCAAAGAGCGCATGGGCATCCCTGTATTTCATGATGATCAGCATGGCACAGCCATCGTGGTTGCAGCTGGCATCCTCAACGGTCTCAAGGTTGTCAGTAAGAAAATCGAAGANGTTAAACTGNTTTGCAGCGGCGCTGGTGCTGCGGCCCTCGCGTGCCTCAATCTTCTCGTCGGCCTTGGCCTGAGGCGTGAGCATATCACCATCGCCGATATNGAGGGCGTCGTTTACAAGGGCCGTACAGTATTGATGGACCCTTACAAGGAACCCTTTGCTCAAGAAACAAGTGCCCGGACGTTAGCTGAGGTGATGCAAGGGGCAGATGTCTTTCTTGGCTTGTCTGCCGGCGGCGTCGTCAAAAAGGAGATGGTTGCCGGCATGGCTGAGAGGCCGCTGATCTTCGCTCTCGCCAACCCCACGCCCGAAATCATGCCGGAGGAAGTTAATGAAGTGCGTGATGATGCTGTCATGGCTTCCGGACGCACCGACTATCCAAACCAAATCAACAATGTGCTCTGCTTTCCGTTTATCTTTCGCGGTGCATTAGATGTTGGCGCGCGGCAAGTGAACGAGGAAATGAAACACGCTGCGGTTGTCGCCCTCGCGTCGATTGCTGAAAGCGAAGCCTCAGACATTGTGCTATCGGCCTANGGCGAAGACAGTCTGCATTTCGGTCCGAATTATATAATTCCCAAACCATTCGATCCGCGCCTGATCACCGAGATTGCACCGGCTGTCGCGAAAGCTGCAATGGACACTNGGGTCGCAACGCGGCCGATCGAGGACTTCGAAGCCTATAAGCAAAAACTGTCTGGTTTTGTCTACCAGTCGGGCTTTGTCATGAAACCAATGTTCGACCAAGCAAGGCGGGCATCTGAAGTTCAGATGAGGCGCATCGTCTATGCTGAAGGCGAGCATCCTTACGTGTTGCAAGCCGCTCAACAGGTGGTGAATGAACGACTTGCCAGGCCAATTCTGGTCGGCAACGGCGAAAGCATTAAGCGTTGGATTACGCATCTCGGCCTGCGNATGCGGGACGGGGTGGATTGTGAGATCTTCGACCAACAATCGGATCCGCGCATTCCGCAATTNTTCGAAGANTATCACCGACTCGTGGAGNGGCGCGGCGTGAGCCCCGGCCATGCCCGGCGCGTCCTGAACAACGGTTCGACCGTTACNGCAGGGCTCCTACTTAAACGTGGTGACGCCGATGCCATGATTTGCGGAGCAGTTGGGCGATATCACACCCAGCTGCGTCACGTGTCACAGGTGATTGGCCGAGAAGGCGGCACGCGTGGCTTTGCGACAGTATCGGGTTTAGTTCTTCCGCAAGGCCCATTGTTCATTGCTGACACCAACGTCACCTATGACCCAACTGCGGAACAGTTGGCGGAGATAACTTTGCTGGCAGCCAAGACCGTTCGTCAATTTGGTATCGAACCCAAAGTGGCATTGGTTTCGCATTCCAACTTCGGCACAAGCAATGAGGCTTCGGCGCGCAAGATGCGGGAAGTACTTTCGGCGTTGCACGACTGGGCNCCAGATCTCGAAGTCGANGGCGAAATGCATGCCGACGCAGCGCTGTCTCCATTCATTCGTGAAGAGATATTNCCGCNTTCCAAACTGACGGGCCGTGCCAATCTGCTTATCATGCCAACGCTGGATGCAGCTAATATCTCGTTGGAGCTNCTTCGTGTGGCCACCAACAGTATCAAGTTGGGCCCCATGCTCCTTGGTGCAGCGCGTCCCGTGCACATTGTAACGCCGTCGGCGACGGTTCGGAACCTTCTCAACATGAGTGCCATCGCAGTGGTTGACTCGATCAGGGAGAGTGCAGAAATCGATCTTGCGGCGGAATAGCTTGCNGGCTTCTCGATATCAAGGTTCCGTTAATCCGAATCTCTGAATGCTATGCGCNAGCCAGTGTCGGCGCTCTTGGGTGCACGAGATTTCGTGCCCCAATCTTGCACGTATTGGCAGCCTATGATCCTANNACGACATCTAAAATGTATGGTCACCATGAAGTGCAAGGTCTCAGCCAGCATTCATACANCGCTCGCGGCATNGGCCAGACTTGCCGCNAGCTTTTTGACAGGCAGCNTGGTCTTGGCGACATTCATGGCGCAATCGGCCACTGCGCAGGAAATGCGGGTTGCACGTCAAATGCAGGATAGTTCGCAAGCCGCGCGCGCTTCAGGTTCACCTGGCAATTGCGCCCAACAGTACCACGCATCTCTGACNACTATCAAAGAGACGGCGGGCTCANAGCTNATCNAAACCGCACGCCTGGTGAGAAGAGGACATCCTGAACTTCCGGGATACTGGTTGTTTTGGAGCCCGGGCCGCTCTGCCGTTCGAAAGAGGTTAGCTCGCATTGGGAACACAGCGAACCCCATTGTCATAGAAGACAGGATGTGCGCCCGCAGCGTGTTAGGGNGCGGCGGACGGATTCGTTGCCTGAAGTGGGTGCCTAAACCGGAAGGCTATCGCCCTCAGCCAGAAGCTCGATCGGAGACAGAGTGGTCGGAGCCTGCTGCCGATAAACCGCAACGCGAGCTCCTCAGAAAACTAAACGTCCTCGTGCGGAACCGGGGTGCGATTCAGGAGCTGCGCCGGTCTGGGCGACTATTCGAACTTACGCGCCGTGTCGGAGGAGAGTTGATTGGCTATCTTGATCAGTCTCCGCGACCGACGATTTGCACCGGGGCGCAGGCGATGTTGGATTTTTACGAGCGACAGTTACGACCTCTCGAAGCACAACTCGGCAGTTCTGAAGAGCTTATCGAGGCAGCTNAAGAGCTTGCACGTCAACTCACCACCGCNGCGCGTGCTGCTTGGTCAAAGCCCGTTGATGACTCTAACGATGTCTCTGCTGAAAACAACGCATCTCCAGTTTCTGATGAAACGCAATCTCTCCCGGCCGCTTGGCGAAATNCTACTAGAAAAGATCTGGTTCGATTGAATGCTGAGGTCATGCTCCCTNGGCGCCATGTCGGCTTTATTGCTGCAGAGAAAACCCTGTTCGATCGTCTCGTACGCGCACGCGAGGCGATGTCCTCTTCTTCTGCCAGTGAAGCGCCTCAACCCGTCCGTTCGGCAGTTTTCAAGGCATTTCGCGCGCTCGNAGTGACNTACTATACGCAACTCNGCAAAGATCAGATCNAAGCATATCGCAANGCACTGNTCGGCGTTATCGANGCNATNCGAAAGCGACACACGGATANCTGCACNTGCTCNCCGCAATGATAACCCTACGGGGCCATTGTCAGGTCCGGGGAAGTCAGAAAGCGAACGAACGCTTCACCGGCTTGCTCGGGTGTACCTGTATTTTCAATTATGAGATCAGCCGTCGCACGTACAGGTCCATCCTGATTGCGCTTTGTCCGGCTCCCTTGAGTTGAGTCACGCCCGCGTGCGGCAATGCGCTCTGCCAGNAGCTCTGGTGGCGCTGTCACCAAAACGACCCTGGTCCTTCCAGTGACCCTNTGTTCAATATCTGGCAAGATCGTGCGAGAAACATTGCAGACCACAGTCCTGCCATTGACGACCTGATCCTGCCACTCCTGACCGATGCCATAATGTAGTTGATGGGCTTGCCACCAGAGAACAAATTTACCTCGGCGCTTTTGTTCTTCAAACTGATCTAGANAGAGCGTGTCATGGTCCTCGAACTCATTTTGAGGTCGGGTCACAACGCGGCGAGCGAAACGGATAAGATCGTNGTCCTTCAGCGCCTGGCGAGCTTGCTCTATGACGGTATCCTTACCTGCACCTGACGGACCGACAACGAAGACCCAGGCGCCTCGACTATTGGGAGGATTAGAGGACACGNTGACCTTCCCGCCATACGGTTCGCACGACCGGGGTCTCATCGTTTCGCACGCGAACCAGATCAGCTCGTTTTCCGGTNGCAATCTCACCCCGGTCAGTGAATCCGACNGCTTGCGCGGGTGCCTTAGTCACTGTTTGGATGGCACGCGGCAGATCCATATTTGAGTGTTTCGGAAGTGCAAATGCTGCCATGATCAAGCTTGCTGGGATATAGTCCGAAGAAAAGACATCCAACAGATCAGATTGTGCTAAGTCGCTGGCGGCTACATTGCCTGAATGGGAACCACCGCGGATCAAGTTTGGTGCTCCCATCATAACTGATATCCCTACCTTCCGAGATGCTTCTGCAGCTTCGATTGTCGTAGGGAATTCGGCGATGGCTGCACCGTCTGCCTTGCTCTCATCAACGTGCTCAACAGTCGTGTCATCGTGGCTGGCCAGCGTCACGCCGTGGGTCTTAGCTATCTCCACCAACTTGCTGCGATGAGGCACTGCATACATTTCGTGCATACGGTAGCGATCATTGAAGAACTTCTGTAGCTCGTCTTCGCTGAGATGCATCTTTCCTTGGTAGTACTCTCTTAGCTTGTTGAGGTCGCGGAATTGACGTTGGCCGGGTGTATGATCCATCAACGACATAATGCCAACAGGATGTTTCTCAAGAAAGTTCTCGGCTGCGCGCACGACATCTGCAGAGCAAATTTCACAACGCAAGTGCGTGTGATGCTCGGATCGGAGATTGCCGCGCTCACTTTCGTTTGCAATCGTATTTGCAACCCTGATAGCACGCGCACCACCTTGGTCGCGGTTCTCTCTATCGGCACCAATACGTAGGCAGTCAAAAACTGTTGTGATACCGGCTGCAGCTATCTGAGCGTCATAGGCTACAACAGCAGATGTTGCGTGCCAATCCACCTTCGGCCGTGGTTCAATGTGGACTTCCAAATGATCGGTATGAAGCTCGATAAGCCCTGGGATCAGCATGTCTCCTTGGAGAGACATGTCAGACTCTGGTGCACGCCCTTCACCGAGTTCAACAATTTTTCCGTCAACGACCGCGAGCCAGCCGTGTTCGATGATGCGGTCGGCTAGAACAATCTGCGCATCTGTTAGCACAAGTGACGAGTTATCCGTCATTTCTATTCGCCTTGTTCGGATTTAGTGCGGAAGCCCCAATGCTGGCGGAGCAAAGGCCCGGACATCTACGATGCGGTCGGCCAAGGCCTCGCGAACCTCTTCATCATGAAAGATGGCCAGAACTGCGACGCCAGTTTTCTTCTTTTCATGTATCAGTTCGATGACAGCTTCACGATTGCGACGATCTAACGACGCTGTTGGCTCATCCAGCAACAAGATTGAATGGTCCGCAGCGAAACCTCTCGCAATGTTGACACGCTGCTGCTCCCCACCGGAAAACGTTGCAGGTGGCAATGACCACAACCGCTCTGGTAATGATAGTCGGGTTAGAAGATCACGCGTGCGCGCCTCTGCAACATTATCTGGATGCTTGATCTCTGATCGCACAATATTGAATGTAGTGACCCTTGGAATAACCTTGAGGAACTGGCTGACATATCCAAGTGTTGATGCGCGAAGTCGAAGGATCTGACGGGGCGTTGCTTGCGCGACATCGACCGGGCCGTGTTCTCCACGAATGACAATTGAACCCTGATCCGCACGATAGTTTCCGTATATCATCTTAAGTATCGACGACTTGCCCGCGCCGGAAGGTCCGCCGAGTACGACACACTCGCCAGCGGACACTGACAACCCAGCGCCTGAGATTACCGGCAACTCGGCACCACCCATTAAGTGCAGTCTAAAGGTTTTGGACAGCCCCTCTACTGAGATCGTTTCTGTTGTCGACATTGCAAGCTCCTTGTCCCTGCTGGTACCTAGACCTGCAGCACCGATGACACCAGAAGTTGGGTATATGGTTCCTGAGGATCGTCGAGGACTTGATCAGTCAAACCAGTTTCGACGACACGCCCCTCCTTCATGACCATAATGCGATGGGATAGAAGCCGGGCAACCGCGAGGTCGTGCGTCACGATGATGGCAGATAGCCCAAGCGAATTTACAAGCCCGCGCAGAAGATCAAGCAGGCGCGCCTGTACCGAAACATCAAGACCACCGGTTGGCTCATCCATGAATATAAGCCGCGGAGTGGACACAAGGTTTCGCGCGATCTGCAAACGCTGACGCATGCCGCCGGAGAATTGCCGTGGTGAATCGTCGATGCGGTCACTCTGAATCTCAACCCGCTGTAACCAGGTGTCCGCAGCACCGCGTAAGCGTCCATAGTGACGCTCACCAATTGCCATTAGTCGCTCGCCTACATTTGCGCCTGCTGACACATTCATTCGTAACCCCATTGCGGGATCCTGATGCACGAAACCCCAGTCCGTCCGCATCAAAAGTCGTCGCTCAGCTTCGGTTAGGGCGAACACGTCCCGCATCACACCATCACGCATGCGGTAATGGACATGTCCCTCAGTCGGCTCAAGCTGAGTCGAGATGACGTTCAGGAGCGTCGACTTGCCGGAGCCAGATTCGCCGACGATAGCAAGAACCTCTCCAGGCCAGATCTCAAGATCAACATCCACACAACCAACCCGTTGGCCATATCGCTTTTCTAAACCTTCGATGCGGAGCAACGGCGCTTCGTCGCCGCCTGGATCGAACGCATTCTCGTTATGCTTTTGCATTAGCGCGTCCTCTCCAAGTCGGAAGGTGGAGTCGTGGTCTCTACAAAAGAATGTGCGTCGCCAAGTTGCTCACCACGATGACCTTCAGCGCGCCGACGCTCGCAAAAATCTGTATCAGAACAGCAGAACAATCGTCCGCCTTTGTCGTCTGTAATAACTTCATCCAGATACACGCCTGTCGCACCGCAGAGACCGCAAGGATGCTCAAATTTCGTCTGCTCGAAAGGATGATCCTCGAAATCCAGAGAAACGACCTCGGTGTAAGGTGGGATCGCATAGATTCGACTTTCCCGACCCGCTCCAAACAACTGCAAAGCTTTACTGTTGTGCATCTTCGGATTGTCAAACTTTGGAGTTGGCGACGGGTCCATCATGTAACGACCATCAACCTTCACCGGATAAGCATAGGTCTTTGAGATGTGGCCATGCTGCGCGATATCCTCATAGAGGCGCACATGCATCAAGCCATATTCCTCCAGCGCATGAAGCTTACGTGTTTCAGTTTCTCGCGGTTCGAGAAATCGCAATGGTTCAGGGATCGGAACCTGATAGACGAGGATCTGATCTTCCTCGAGTTCTCTTTCTGGTATTCTGTGGCGGGTTTGAATGATACTCGCCTCTTCCGTTGCCGTTGTTGTTTCAACACCTGTCGTCTTAGCGAAGAACTTGCGAATTGATACGGCATTCGTGGTATCGTCTGAGCCCTGATCGATGACTTTCAGAACATCATCCTTACCGATCACCGAGGCGGTTACCTGAACACCGCCAGTGCCCCAACCATAAGGCATAGGCATTTCTCGGCTGGCAAAAGGTACCTGATAACCAGGAATAGCTACTGCTTTGAGTAACGCCCGGCGGATCATGCGTTTGGTCTGCTCATCGAGATANGCAAAGTTGTAGCCGGTTGCTGATGTCATCACACAAGGTTTCCAATTGGCTGAATAGGGAGATCTCGGGCGAGCAGTTCCTGGCGCAACTGCGCAGGGGAAAAGAATTGAATGGCGTCTATGCCGACCGCGCGTGCGCCAATCACATTCTTTTCGGAGTCATCGATGAAGACACAGTTTTCAGCGCGCAACTGATTGCGATGCAGGAGCAGCTTATATATCTGAGCGTCAGGCTTGATCATCCCCTCATGGCCAGAGACGACGATATCGATGAAACTGCTCGTCAAGAACTCGAAGCGATTGGTCGTCCTTTGCCATGTCTCGCGAGCGAAATTGGTGATTGCGTAGAGCGGAACCTCTTCGTGCTTCAGCTCCGATAGGATTTNGACTGAGCCCTCAATGGCANCNGGNANNGTNTCATCCCAGCGCTTATCAAANGCTTCCAGCAANTCTCTGCGATGCGGAAANTCTTCGACNAATGCCGCGATACCTTTATCGATCGGCGTGCCACGATCAAACTCCAAATTGTGCCGAAGTAGATCCACCTCGTCCATAAATTCTGCTATCGCTTCATCATTCGGAAGCAGCTTGCGATACAGCAGATAGACATCCCAATCGAGCAGAACACGGCCGACATCAAAAATGACTGACTTTGTCACGGCAACGCCTCTTCATTAATCNTTGCATTTGCGTTGCCAACGTATCGATGCAATCTCTGTTGAAGCGTCCCCGTGTGGAGCTCAAACAAATGATTGTCATCATCGTAAAAGCAGATCGATCGCCCTTCACCTTCGACACGAGGCCGCGGTGGTTTGAAGTCCAACCCGGCCTTTTCTATCCGAGCGAAGTAGGCGTCGAACTCGTCCTCAGAGATCTTGAAGGCGACGTGGTTGTAGGTCCGCTCCGGGACTGGTTCACCTTCCATAATTGCGATCCACAGACCGGACAGGTCGAAGAACTTCTCGCGTGACAGCGAAAACGTCTTGTTGCCACTCGCGTAAATCTCTTCAGCGCCGAGTACATCAATCAAGATCTGCGTCACGCGATCGAGGTCGCGCACGACAAACGTCATGTGGCTCAAACCTTCGATCATTCCGCCGCCTCGTGGCGCTGTTCCGCGTGCTCGCGGCGCAGTTGCCGCACCAGTGCTAACTCGGCTTGAAAATCAACATAGTGCGGCAGCTTAAGGTGCTCAACAAAACCGGTGGCCTGGACGTTATCGGAATGCGAAAGAACAAACTCTTCATCTCGCGCAGGCGCATCACGCTCTTCATCAAACTCGTCCGAGCGTAGCGCGCGATCGACCAGAGACATCGACATGGCTTTGCGCTCCGACTGCCCGAATACAAGGCCGTATCCCCGTGTGAACTGGGGTGCAGTCTCGGCGGTTCCAGTGAACTGGTTGACCATGTCACATTCGGTGACTTCGATTTCACCGATGGAAACTGCAAATCCCAGATCTTCCGCGAAGAACTCTACTTCGACTTCCCCATAACGGATTTCCCCTACGAAGGGATGGGTTCGCCCATATCCTCGCTGGGTCGAGTAACCAAGAGATAATAAGAATCCCTCATCACCACGCGCGAGATTCTGAAGACGAATGTCCCTGTCAGCTGGGAAAGTGAGGGGTTGCCGAGTGATGTCGCCTACTTCGTCAGCGTCGTCCGCTGTTGGCACCTGCTCCACAAGTCCGTCCTGATCGAGAAGCTCCATGACATGCGGCGACTCAACCGAACCGGAAGACGCACGCTGTTCAGGCTCAAGAACCTCTTCGTCCGAGAACTCTAGCAGGCGGTGAGTGTAATCAAACGTTGGCCCCAAAACCTGACCGCCGGGCAAATCTTTGAACGTCGCTGATATACGTCGCTGGATGTCCATCTCTGACGTGTCGATTGGCTTGCTATACCCAAAGCGCGGCAAGGTTGTTCGGTACGCGCGAAGCAGAAATATTGCCTCGATCATATCGCCGCGAGCTTGACGCATCGCCTTGGCAGCCAGCTCTGGATCGTACAAGGCTCCTTCGGCCATAACTCGAGAGACGCCGACCGACAGCTGTTCCGTGACTTGCTGATCCGTAATTTCCGGAATTGAGCGATCGCCGCGACGGCGGTCTGCCAACAAGCGATGCGCATTGTCTATGGCTTTTTCACCACCCTTAACTGCCACATACATCGTATTAGCCCTCCACCACTCGGACTGAACGCGGCAAGCCCATGATCACATCACCTGCGCTGAGGANTATNTCGACGCCGCAAGGAAATNNGTCCCGGTTNCTCTTGAGTCGCGATTTGAAATCCGGCGGCAAAACTTTCGGTGCAATTTCTTCTGTTGCTTCAATTCCAGGTCCGGCCAGACGAATTGTGGGCCCTCCCCACAAACTGTCCACTTCGATTACCAAAGTTGTCGATCGATCCGGAAACTCCAAAGTTCCCTGTGCAAACTGNTCGAAACCAGGCAGCAANGAAGGATCGGANATAAACGCAAACGANGCATTGCTGGAATTGCNNACAATCGGCGCATTNGTATGAAAGGCGATAAACTCGCGAGCCGCCTTGTTGTTCGCCAGCTTTGACTCCAACCAAACCGGAGTTTCATAATCTGCCAGCGTCAGCACGATTGCCGCCAGACCTACCGGAAGGCCGTCGGGGCAGGCAGGCGTTCTTTTGAGCGTCACCTGGCGACCCGGCCTTGAGAGCGCATCCATGACCGTTCGAAACGTCGACTGCGATGCGCTTNCGGCATCTTCGNANCCGACGTTCCCGATTGTGTTCTGCATCTCAGTCGTCTCCCCGCGCCATCGTGAAGAAATCGACNTGCGTTGCAGCGACCTCTGCGTTTCGTTTTTTCTTCTCAGCAGACAGACGCTGCCTCACCGGCTCAATGAGATGTTTTTCAACTGATGATCGTGCATTCAAGCTCTGCCAATGTGCATCTGCGATAGCTGCAAGGCGGGCGCGCTTCTGCGAACGACCGCGGAGATAAGCAAACCCCCGGCCGCCATCTGGCAGCTGCACAACGGCGCGGGTCACCGTTACTTCTCCGAGGTTAAATGGCTTGCCAGTTCCGCTGATGCGCCCTCTTGCCATAACAAGCCCAGATTCAGGCGGACGGATATCCTTACACTCAAGGCTGCAATCAGCTGCGTTGAGGCCTGTCTCTAATTCAAGCGTTGTNGCCCTTGCAAAGATAGCCATCGCAGCCTGCCTCGCGCTTTGCTCATCTCGGGCTTCCGGCAAATTCGGCGTTTGCACTTTTTCACATCCTGCATCGCTGGAGATTTTTGATGTCGTTTCTACTGGGCTTGCCCTCAAAACTCGGTGTGTATATATTCCGCAGCAATTGTCTAGTCAATTAGACATTTGTGAATTCACATGCAAATAAACACACTCATATGACAAAGTTGCAAAAGCCCAAGACGCCATCCACGACCGCACTGAATGTCTCTGCGCCGTCAGGAGCCGCACCCACTGCATGGCGCCCCGTAGCCGGCAAGCTCAGCACCGGCAGTAATGCTGGTGTCGCGGTCTGGCGGCAAATCGCCGAAGACATTGAGATGGATATCGAAACGGGGAGACTTGCCCAAGGGGACCGGCTACCGAGCGAAATGGAGCTCGCGGCACAACTTGGTGTTAATCGGCATACACTACGAAGAGCAATCAACGAACTGGCCCAGAAAGGGCTTGTTGAAGCGACGCCCGGGCGAGGTACTTTTGTACGGGGCGATCGCATTGCTTATCCGATTGGTCGATCCACTCGATTCTCTCAAGCCATTGCTGAAATTGGTCGGGAGCCCGGAGGTCGCCTCATCGGATACGCTACAGTTAAAGCAACAGCTCTTGTTGCTGAACTTCTCGATATCGAAATTGATAGTGAGGTGGTTCAATTGGAGTACCTGAGGGCTGCAAATGAACTCCCNATCTGTCTNTCGACAGCTTGGTTTCCAGCCGACCGTTTCGATGGCATAGGCGAGGCCTATAGCAAACATGGAAACATCACGGATTCACTCTGGCAATTTGGTGTGAANGCTTACCGACGATCACGCACCCTGATAACCAGCCGAGCAGCGAACGGACTCGAGAGGGAACAACTTGGACTGNAGCGAGGCGCCAGCGTTCTTGTNGTTGACTCTGTAAACACAGACAGCGACGGCAGGCCTATTCAGGCTGGACACTCTCGGTTCGCAGCAGAACGTGTGCAATTGGTCGTCGATACCGACGACTCGCAGGACTGATCCTTACGAAGGACTGTTGCAGGGCGCTGCCAATTAAACCTCATTTCCAATTAACGGGGCTGTGATGACGAAAAAGCTAGGTATTGAGCCGACTATTCATCCTGATGCTCACGTATCGAATTCAAAGCTTGGGCATTACACCGAGGTTGGTGCCCGCACGAGTGTGACTGAGACGATCATGGGCGACTACTCTTACGTCGTGAATGATAGCAACATCATCTACACTGAAATTGGGAAGCATTGTTCGATTGCTGCTATGACACGTATCAATCCGGGCAACCATCCGATCTGGCGTGCAACTCAGTGTCACTTCACTTATCGCTCAACCATGTACTTCGATGGTGTCGATGACGAAGAAGAGTTTTTCAATTGGCGCCGTGCACACAAGGTAAAGATCGGACACGATGCATGGCTTGGCCACGGCGCTGTNATCCTGGCAGGTCGAACGATTGGCAATGGTGCTGTTGTTGCAGCCGGGTCCATTGTTACTAAAGACGTTGCACCCTATTCGATCGTGGGGGGAAATCCGGCCCGCGAGATCAAGAGACGACACACATCTGATGTAGCGGAACGCATGCAGCAACTCGCCTGGTGGGATTGGGCACATGAGCAACTTAGGGAAGCTCTGCCAGACTTCCGTGCGTTAGACGCAGAAGCTTTCCTTGAAAAATACGAAANTGTNGCGCGCTAGCTNGTTTCAGTTTCTGTCACAAGCTGCTGCAGAATTTCAGCTGTTCGGCTCGCGCCGTTTGTCTCTGCCCATTCCGGCGTCATCCGGCCAGTGATTCCGATTTAGTCCGGACAGCGATTCCGGTGTAATCCGGACAGGGTTCCGGAACATCCGGACAAGCTGTGGATGGGTGTTGATCAGTGCCGTTGGTGATCTTTTGGCGGGCTAGTCTCGCGCCCTTTTTAGGGCAGCGGGGAGAGCCGGATGAAGAGATTGCCGATGCGGAAGATCNAAGAGACTTTGCGGCTGAAGGCTGCCGGCCTGAGCCATCGCGAGATAGCGGCCAGTGTGGGCGTCGGCCGGTCGACGATTGGTGACTATCTGGAGCGTGCAAAGCAGGCAGGGCTCAGCTGGCCGCTGCCGGATGATCTGGATGACGACGCTCTCGAACGGCGGATGTTCTCGTCCGCCGGTCAGGGTCATGGCCAATNGCGGCCGCAACCCGACTGGGCTCATATCCACCGGGAGTTGCGGCGTAAGTCGGTGACTTTGACACTGTTGTGGGAAGAGTACCGGGCGGTCCATCCGGATGGCTACGGTTATTCGCAGTTCTGCGATCGTTATCGGCAGTGGAAGGGCCGATTGTCGCCGACCATGCGCCAGCGCCATGCGGCCGGCGAGAAGATGTTCGTCGATTATGCCGGCCAGACCATCGACATGATCGATGGCCGGACCGGTGAAGTACATGCCTGCCAACTGTTCGTCGCGGTATTGGGCGCATCCAGCTACACCTATGCCGAGGCAACGCTGACCCAGTCGTTGCCGGACTGGTGCTCGTCCCACGAACGGGCTTTCCGTTTCTTCGGCGGCGTGCCAGAGCAAGTCGTGTCGGACAATCTCAAGGCCGGGATCACCAAAGCCTGTTTCTACGAACCTCAAGTCAATCGAACCTGCGCCGATCTTGCAGCACATTATGATACGGCCGTGGTGCCGGCCCGGCCTTACAAGCCGCGCGACAAGGCCAAGGTCGAAGTCGGCGTGNAGCTGATCGAGCGCTGGATCATCGCCAAGCTTCGCAACCGGCGCTTTCTCTCACTGGCTGAGCTGAATGAAGCTATCCGAGAATGCCTGGACGTGCTGAATGCCCGCCACACCCGGCATCTGGGTGCCAGCCGTCAGGACTTGTTCGATCAGCTTGATCACCCGAAGCTCAAACAGTTGCCAGCAGAACCATTCCCCTATGCCGAATGGTCGGAGCGCCGTGTCAGCCTCGACTATCATATCGAGGTCGACAAGCACTACTACTCGGTGCCGCATAAGTTACTGCGCGAGAAGGTCTGGGCACGAACAACGCCGCGCACGGTGGAAGTGTTCCATCGGGCTAAGCGCGTTGCGTCTCATATACGTTCTTCGTCGAACCGCAGGCACACGACTGTTCCCGACCATATGCCGAAGGCGCATCAGCGGTATGCCGGCTGGACACCGGAACGGATTGTCCGGCAGGCCGGAGAGATCGGCCCGTCAACATCGGCACTCGTCGAGATCATTCTCAGGAAGCGCCGCCATCCCGAACAGGGGCGCCTCTCCTTGTCCGGCGTCACCACTTGCTGATCCGGATCATCTCTACAGAGACACGAGCCTCTCGTCCGGTTTCATGTCAAACAGAGGAACCGCTTGCAGCAACGCCTTAAGGTACTTGTGCTCTGGCTGTCGGAAGATCGCCTCGGACTGACCGGCCTCCATGATCTCCCCATGATAGATGACAACCACTTCATCTGCCATATTTGCCACGACGCCGAGATCATGCGTGATCAAAAGAATGGCCATACCAATCTCGGACTGCAAATCTTTCAGCAGTCCCAAGATCTGCGCCTGGATTGTGACATCAAGGGCTGTCGTCGGCTCATCAGCGATCAGCAAGGCTGGCTCGCAGATCAATGCCATCGCAATCATAGCG